>JAUWQC010000132.1 GCA_030611285.1 bacterium
AAGTTTGGTGGCGGAATATCTTATTTTGAAGGCTCAATAACTATCACTGAAAGTACTATCTCCGGCAATTCTGCTTCCTTCTTTGGTGGCGGAATAACTAGTGAATACGGTTCAATGACTATTATAGAAAGTACTATCTCCGGTAATACTACTTCCTCCAGTGGTGGCGGAATAGATGGTTGGAGAGGCTCAATAACTATCACTGGAAGTACTATCTCCGGTAATTCTGCTTCCTCCGGTGGTGGCGGAATAGCTGGTGGTGACGGTTCAATAACTATTATAGAAAGTACTATCTCCGGCAATTCTGCTAAGTTTGGTGGCGGAATATCTTATTTTGAAGGCTCAATAACTATCACTGAAAGTACTATCTCCGGCAATTCTGCTTCCTCCAGTGGTGGCGGAATACACTTTAGTTATCAGACATCAGGAATCCTTCCTATCGGCGGAAGTAATGATGCTGAAAAGAATACCATCTGTGGAAACTACAAGGATGGTGATAGCCCTTCCTTGGATCAGCAGATAAGGGATGGTTCTGGGAGTCTTTATGATACTTATAAAGACACTAACGACATCTCCGCCTACTGTGATTAACATAAAGAAAAAGTACTGAAGAGACAAGATGCTAAATGTATTTAAACTTTTAAGAAAAAGTGACATTGCCGAATAGACCTTTATCAGAAATTTAGAAAGATTAAATTTTAGGAGGCGTTAGATTATAGAAAAATATTAAACACGGTTTCAAAGAAAGAAATGAATTGGTACTGTCAAAAATAATTAAAAAGGAGGCAAAACATGAAAGAAAGTCGATTTACTAAAGTATTATTAATAATAATTGGAGTTTTATTGTCACTAAACCTTGTTGTATTACTATTATCCAACCCCCCAAGTTCTTATGCTGCAAAAAATATTCAATATAAAGTTATTAAAAGTGAAGAAGTTCCCAGAGATAAATAGAGTTTTGAAAAATTATTTAATGAGTATGGCAAAGAAGGTTGGGAATTTGTTGCCCTTGATTTGCAATGGGGATTTTATATCTTTAAAAGATAACTTTGTAAATTAGTATTATTAAATTAGGAAGTGTATTATATGTATCCCAATAAATTATTAAAGTCTTTTATTTTAAATTTACCCCTTAGTTTAGTAATTATTTCCCTCGGATGCAGGAGTTCAGGTTTGCCCAATACATCATATATTCCCTCTGATGTACCGGAAAATACTGGCAATTCAGAAATTCCATAATAAACAGAAGTTATATCTCAAAAAGTTGATTTATCTACAGAAGTGATTGTTGAAGTTAAATAAATTTTCTAATTCTTAAGTAAGGAGGTATTAAGGAATAAAATGGCAAAAATACAAGTTACTTGTCCTAAATGTAAGCATAAATTTTGGATGGAGGATTACGAATGTACAGCTTGTCCTAACTGTGGATTTGTAGTTAAAGGTCCAAAGTATAAGTCTCCTAGCGGTCCTTGCTTTATAACTACTGCCTGTGTAGAGTCAGTGGGCTTGCCCGATGATTGTTTGGAATTAAAAAGTTTAAGATGGTTAAGAGATAATTATTTGTCAAAAACCAAGGAAGGTCAAGATATAATCGAAGAATATTATCAAATTGCACCAGAAATTGTTGAAGAAATAGAAAAAGAGGAAAATAGTTCTGATATCTATTTTCAAATATACAAAGATATTAAAGAAATTGTTTTATTAATAAAGAACAAAAATTTTGAGAAAGCTATTAAACATTACCAAGCAATGGTATTTAAACTTAAACAGAAACATTATGCTATATCTAAAGAAAAGTAATGATATTTATATTAGAATTTAAAATTTTTCATAAATATAATCGTTAAACGAGTCATCAGAACACATCTTAAAAAAAGTACAAAATTATGATTAAATATTCTAAAATTCTTCTAAATGGTCTCAAGAAATATTCAGATTTTTAAAGAGGAGGAACTAAAATGAATTCTTCGCAGGAACAGAGAAAGAAAGAATTATATAATTGGCTTTATGTTTTTGGCATTTTTATTATAATTACTATGGTTTTTACTCCATATCTTCTACCTTTACTTTTTCAATCACCGAAAGAAGGATTTTCAATGTTGTTATCTTTTCTCTTTGTTGGAGGAATAGTTGCTTTATTTTCTGCATATATCTTAACCCCTTTGGTTATGCGGGGTCTTAAGCCGTTTAAGGATTCAGAAATTTTAGAGATTTTGGAAAATCTTTCAAAGCAGACCGGAATGGGAAATGTCCCTGTCCTAACAATTGTAGATACTTCAGAAATCAATGCGGTAGCCTATAACTCCATATTAGGCAGACGGATAGGTATTACCAAAGGATTAGTGGAGGCCTATTATAACAAAGCGCTTAGCAAAAATGAATTAAAAAGTATTTTGGCTCATGAGTTGGGACATCATAAGAGCCTTGACTGTCTTAAGATATCATTTGTATTTTCTATTGTCAGCTTCTATGAGGCAATAGGTTATTTAATAATAATTATAGGCAGGGGAATAGCTCACATAGGAGAATACTCAGGAGAAAGAGCAGGGTTGGTGTCAGTATTATTCGGATGGGTTCTTGCCATAACTGGATATATTTTAAGAATAATTGCTAAGATAGCCTCAATTTTTGCTTTCCATTTCAACCGGAAACAGGAATATAGTGCTGATGTCTTTGGAGCAAGTTTGACCAGCCCAAAAGCGATGGCTAATGCTTTAGAGAAAATAGAAAAATTAAATAGCGAATTAACCGCATACAGATAGATGGCAGCTTCAGCCCGTTAATCCCTCATGGATTGATAAATTATTTAATACCCATCCACCTACAAAGGAAAGAATTAGTTCTTTATTATCAAAATAGGAGTTAAATTTAGTGTTTAGTTGAAGTGATTAATTTTTTAGCGGTTTCAAAAGGTGAAGACTCCTATCCTTATGTATTGGAATTAAAAGATCTTTAAAAAACTGTGGGAGGAATCTTGGAGGTAAAAATGGAAAATATTCTCAGGAATACTTTTTTTATAGCAGAAAAAAAATCAGAAAAAAATCTTGACTATGTTAGAAATCCCACATTTTCTAACTGATTAAATTTTCAGAAGCCATCTAATTCAGGATTTACAAAATGAACAGACAAAAGAATATCGGCTGTATAAGTTCATTCCTCAATAAAGAGGATACTTCTATTGCAGATTCCTTAAATAAGTTAATTATAAATAAACAAAAAAAGAGTGGTGAATATCAAATGAAATTTCGAATATTTCCCCCAAAAAGTATTAAATTAATAATAGTTACTATTTTTTTGTTATCATTTATTTCTATGCCAGCATATGCTGTGTTATGGGGCAATAAAGTTGATGCGGAGGATCTCCAGAGAATTATCACAGAGCTACGCATTTATGATGACCCCGATTTTCCTTATTATAACGAAATATTCAGGCTTTATTATCATGATTCTAAAGAGTTATTAAATGCTTTAAACAATAAGATAGAGATAACTCAGCAAGCGATGAAAATA
>JAUWQC010000045.1 GCA_030611285.1 bacterium
GGAGTTAAGACAGATCTGGAGAAGGAGTTTAGTGAAATAAGAAAAAGTGATTTTGGAAAAAGTGATATAAATAAATATATTGAGATATTAAAATCAAAACATAAGAGAAAAATAAACAAATTTCATAATTTGGGCATAAGCAGGGTTTTTGATATAATATCTGCCTGGCTTGAAGATATACTTGCGGTAAAATTAGGAGCCGGAGAGAAAAGCTTGAATTTTTCAAAGAATTATTTATTTATAAGTAAAAACATTAAAAATGTTAAAATAGATAAAATTTTTAAACTGGTGGAAGTGATAGAAGAAAATAGAAGTTATCTTAACTACTCTATTAATTCTGAGTTAGCCCTGGATAATATTTTCCTTCAGTTTCAGAGTATATACAGATAAGAGGTGAAGGCTATGTCTTTGATTGTAGGAATAATGTTTAGAAAAAACGATACTGTTCATTACTACAATTCTGCCGGAATTAAAATGGAAGCGGGAGATAAGGTCATATGCCATATGAGTGATGATGCCAAAGAAATTGGAGAAGTGATTGTGCCTCCGGTGGATATCAGTGAAAGTGATATTACCACTCCCTTAAATAGAGTCATAAGAAAAGCTACCTATTATGATCTCTCGGTTGATGAATTAAACCGGGATAAGGAAGAAAAGGGATTTAAGAAATTTAGCGAGCTGACTGAAAAACACAATCTTAAAATGAAACTGGTAAATGTACACGTGTTGTTTGATAAGAGTAAGATGATATTTTACTTTACCTCGGAAAAAAGAGTGGATTTCAGAGAAATGGTGAAGGAACTTGCTACTCATTTTAAGATCAGGATAGAACTCAGGCAGATCGGCGTAAGGGATGAAGCAAAGATTGTAGGAGGATTGGGTCCATGTGGAATGAATCTGTGCTGTAAAAGTTTCTTGACTGATTTTGAATCAATTTCGATAAAAATGGCCAAGGATCAGAATCTTCCCCTGAATCCTTTTAAAATATCAGGAATATGCGGAAGACTTATGTGCTGTTTGAGGTATGAGTATGATTCATATAAAGAATTTATTGAAAAAGCGCCGGAGAGGGGAATAAAAGTAAAATGCAGTTATGGCTGTGGTGGGGTCTGCGGGTATGAACCTTTAAAGAAATCTATAATTGTGGAATTTGATAGTGCGACCAGAAAATCTATACCGCTTTCGGAAGTTGAGGTTACTAATGAAAGAGTAGAAATCAAAGGAGATACTGGCGAAGAGGCCAAATCTGCAGATAAGGATAAAAATGATGCTGAGGGTGTTTAAGACTGCTATTTTATTCGATTGATTGGCCGATGTAGCTCAATTGGTAGAGCAGCTCATTCGTAATGAGCAGGTTATCGGTTCAAGTCCGGTCGTCGGCTCCAGTGAAAGGGAAACTGTTGGTAATAAATGAATTAAAACAAAAAATCCAGGATTATGTGAGCGAGTTGGCGGAGGTTAAATCCGATTTAGGCAATCTGACTATTGAAGAACCAAAGAACAGGAAGTTTGGCGATCTCTCAACCAATGCTGCTATGGTACTTGCGCCGGTTTTAAAGAAAAATCCTATAGAGATTGCTGAAAAGCTAAAAGAGGAAGTATTTTCTGGATGGAATCAAATTAAAGATGTGGATATAGTAAAACCAGGATTTATTAATTTTAATTTGAAGGATGAATTTATAAAAGAAGCCCTAAAAGAAATAGTGAGCGGCAAGGAAAAATTCGGGTTTAACCGGAGCGGCAGGGGGGTGAGCGTACAGCTGGAATATGTAAGCTCTAATCCCACCGGTAATCTTCATATAGGGCACGGCAGGTGGGGTGCGCTGGGGGATAGTCTGGCAAATATTTACGATGCCAACGGATATAAGGTGTTCAGAGAATACTATGTTAATGATTACGGAACCCAGGCAGAAAAATTTAGCGATTGCGCCAGGTGTATTTATTTAAGGCATTTTGGCAGGGATACAGATTATCCTGAAGATGGATATCCGAAGGAAGTGGTATCCCTGGCAGTGGAGAGATTGGTTAATAAATATAATGACCGGTTTATAATTGAAAAAGATGGTGAAAAAGATGTAGGGAAAGAGCCTTTTAAGAAAGAAATAATTAAGATAATGGTCTCATATATCAGTGAGACTCTGACTTCAATGGGTGTGGAGTATGACCAGTGGTTTTATGAAAGCTGGCTGTATGAAAATTCAAACTTCCAGAAAGTAATTGCTGATTTAAAAAATAAGGACATGATTTACCGGAAGGATGGCGCTTTATGGTTTAGGACTTCCCGGTATGTGGATGACAAGGACAGAGTAGTGGTAAGAAAAGACGGGAACCCCACTTACTTTGCTTCAGATATATTATATCTGATAAATAAGATAGAAAGAGGATATGATATATTGTTATATATTCTGGGAGCAGACCATCATGGTTATGTAGACAGGTTAAGGGCAATTGGAAAAGCTCTTGGATTAGCAGAAGATAGAATGGTCATAATAATAGGGCAGCTGGTAAAAATACTTAAATCAGGCCAGGCTTTGAAGATGTCCAGGAGGAAAGGCAAGCTCTATACCTTAAGAGACTTGATAGGAGAGGTGGGAAAAGATGCGACAAGGTACTTTTTCAGTATGAATTCTTTTGATACGCCAATGGACTTTGATGTAAGCCTTGCCAAACAGAAGTCGAATCAAAACCCGGTTTATTATGTGCAGTATGCGCATGCCAGGATTGAAAGTATTATTAAAAAGATAAGGGAAACCAGTCCTGACAACTTAGATATAGATAAATATAATATTGATAAGGTTGATACATCAGAAATAGAATTTAAAAGTGAAAATGAAAGGCAGCTGGCAAAAATAATGATCTTTTATCCGGATGTGGTTTACAATAGCTGTAAGAATAATGCTCCGCATCTAATAACTCAGTATTTATACAGACTGGCAACTGAATTCCATTATTTCTATAATAACTTTAGAGTATTAAATGATAACGGAGATGGGGCAACGGTAGATGTGGATAGACTTATTTTAATTATGCTGACCAGAAGGGTGATCAGGAATGCCTTAAAACTGCTTAACGTCGAAGCTCCGGAGAAGATGTAAAAAATAAGAATATATGCGGGTTAGTATTTAATTATATAATTTAATTACTTTTATAATTTGTTTAATATGTATTCAAGTCTAAGGAATAGAGAGAGGATAGAAAATGATACTTCCAGTCACTTCAGAAGTTGGTCAAAACGGGCATCTGATTATAGGTAGAAATGATGTTCTGAAGTTAAGAGAAAAATATGGCACTCCATTATATATCGTAGATATTGCCACTATTAGAAAGCAGTGCCGGAGTTACAGGGAGAATTTTAATTTTTCAGATCTGGATGTGGGGATAATTTACGCTGCCAAGGCATTTATATGCACAGCGATGTGCGAACTTATAGCCAGAGAAGGTCTGGGCCTGGATGTATCTGCAGGAGGAGAGCTTTTTATTGCGCTCGCAAGTGGTTTTCCTGCTGATAGGATATATTTTCACGGCAATAACAAATCGGCAGAAGAGATCCAGTATGGACTGGAAAGTAAAGTGGGATATTTTATGGTGGATAATTTTTGGGAGCTGGAAACGCTTGGAAAATTATGTCAAAAAAATAATATAAGGCAAAAAATTATGTTAAGAGTCAACCCGGGGATTAAAGCCGATACTCATGAATATATACAGACTGGAGGAATAAAATCCAAATTTGGATTTGGCCTGATCAGTAATATTGCCCTGGAGGCAGTAAGGAAAGCCAACCAGTATAAGAATCTGGAGCTTACGGGAATTCACGCTCATATAGGCTCACAGATATTTAACTTATCATGCTACGAAAGGCTTATAGAAGTTTTTATAAAGTTTATAAGAGAAGTCAGGGATAAATTAGGTGTATCAATTAACCGGATAAATATAGGAGGAGGACTGGGAGTAAAATATACTCCGGAAGACAGGCCCTCCAGTATAAAAGATCTTGCAAAAGTAGTTTATGATGCAGTAAGAAAATATCAAAAAAAGTTTGATGTCAGACTGGATAGACTATATCTGGAGCCGGGAAGGTCCATTATCGGAAATGCCGGAGTGACGCTGTATAAAATCGGAGGAGTTAAGGAAATAAACGGAGTAAAAAATTATATTTTAATAGATGGCGGTATGTCTGATAATATAAGGCCTATGCTGTATCAGGCTAAATACAATGCATATCTGGCAAATAGAATGGAAGATAGTAAAAATACTGAAGATGGAATGAAAAAACATTATTCCATAGCAGGTAAACATTGCGAGAGCGGAGATGTGATAATTGACGACATAAAATTGCCGCCGGTATCCAGTGGAGATTTTATGGTCATGGCAACCACCGGCGCTTATTGTTATTCTATGTCCAGCAATTATAACAGCCAGCCAAAGAGTGCAGTGGTTGCAGTAGAAAACGGAAAAAGCTGGGTCTGGATAAAAAGGCAAACTTACAAAGACTTAGTGATGGGAGATATTAGATTATATGAAGAATGAAAATAAAAATATAGAAGATATTAACATTGGGATACTCGGCTTTGGATATATTGCAAGCGGTGTTTTTTCCCTTATCCAGAGTCAGAAGAGTTATCTGGCTAAGAAAATAAAAAAGAATCTTAATATTAAAAGAATTGCAGAAAAAGACTTAAAAAAGATAAAGGCCTCTTCTATGAAGGGACTAAAAGATATAAAAGTTAGCAGCAATGCTTATGATATCCTTCAGGACGGGAGCATTGATATTGTGGTGGAACTTATCGGTGGTATAAATCCTGCATACGACTATGTTTATAAAGCATTAAGTTCAGGAAAGTATGTGGTAACTGCCAATAAGGATCTCATTGCCAATAGGGGCGGGGAATTACTGGCAGCGGCAGAAAGAAATAATGTAGATATACTTTTTGAAGCAAGCGTAGGCGGAGGTATACCAATTATAGGACCCCTGAAATCATCTCTGGCTTCCAATAATATAAGTAAGATTGTGGGGATAGTAAATGGAACCACAAATTATATCCTGACTCAGATGGAGAAGAATAATCTGTCGTTTGATGAAGCACTGGCCAAAGCTCAGGAGCTTGGATATGCGGAGAAAGCAAATCCATCATCAGATATTGAAGGTTATGATGCAGCCTGCAAACTGGCAATACTGGCTTCCATAGCTTTCAATTCACGTGTTACATTAAATGATGTGTACAGGGAAGGAATCACAGATGTCTCATCTGATGATATAGGAAATGCGCTGGATATGGGTTACAGGATAAAGCTACTGGCAATTGGGATTGAAGAAAATGGTGAAATAAGTGTAAGGGTTCATCCTGCTCTGGTACCCACAAGTCATATCCTGGCCTCAATTGAGGATACATTTAATGCGGTTTATGTTTATGGTAATTATATTGGTGAGATAATGAGTTACGGAAGAGGTGCAGGAGACAGGCCCACAGCAAGCTCTGTAGTAGGTGATATTATAAAAATTGCCCGGAACTTTGACCGCAAGAGGAAGGGAATAATCTATGGCTGCAGCTGTTTTGAGGATAAAAAGTTCAGGTCCATAGACGATACCATAAGCAAGTTCTATATTCTTATGGATGTAGCAGATAAGCCCGGAGTCCTGGCCAGAATAGCAGACGTATTTGGACAGAATTTGGTGAGTATTAATTCAATGATTCAGAAACAGACAGACAGGGGAAAAAGCGCAAGGCTTGTATTTATTACCCATGAAGTGATGAATAAGAACTTGTACAGGTCAATGGATGCAATATCAAAATTGAATGTCGTAGACAAAGTTTTAAGCGTAATCAGAGTGGAAGACTTGGTTTAATGGATAACCAAGCTGTTATTTGTGGTTGGAACCAGCGTGCCCTTTATTAACTCTTTTAAGCTTCTTGCGGCTGGAATATATAGACATTCTATAAAAAGAAAAGGGATAAATATTAAATTGTCAAATAAAAACAATAAAATTTTAGTTTTTTCCTTCTTTAGATTATTCATAACAGGTGTTAGCTTCGCTTTAATAGGGCCTCTTATACCAATAATCTCGGAGGATTTAAATGTTGGT
Organism: bacterium; assembly: GCA_030611285.1. Classification (GTDB taxonomy): domain Bacteria; phylum Actinomycetota; class Humimicrobiia; order Humimicrobiales; family Humimicrobiaceae; genus Hydromicrobium. Next base: position 6,083 of record JAUWQC010000045.1, read on the forward strand.
TTAGATTCTATTGGCGCAGCGCTATCTTTAAGTGTAATTGGGTTGTTTATTACAGCACTTACTACTGGTAATCTGATAGAAGTATTTGGTTATAAGAAGATAATTTTTTTAGGGTCACTTTTAAATATTTTTGGTTGTCTGGGACTTTACTTTTCTTATTATTATACTATTTTTTTAATAGCATATTTCTTATTACAGATTGGGACAGGAATAATAATTTTTAGTATTTTTTCTCTTGTTGGAAATTATTACTCTGGCAAAAAAACCAGTAGTTTAATAAAAGTAGTAATTGGAAGTTCGCTGGCTCTTATTGTTTCACCTCTGCTTGCAAGTGTTGTGCTAACTATGGGCTTAAACTGGCGTTTTTTTTATATTTATATTCTTGCTGCCCAAATAATTCTACTAATCTGGTTAATTTCATTAAGGATACCGAAAAGTATTAAGGTTAAAAGAGATATAAAGTCTCTTTTTAGTATTAATAAAAAGATATCATCTAACCCAAATTTTATATTATTTTGTATTGTAGTATTTGCACATGTTGCAGTTATGAATACTTTCTTTACATGGTTTACCACATATTTTTCCAATTTAAATATTAATATAAATATAAGCTCTTTATTTTTAGCATGTTATGGACTGTCAGTTTTAATTGGAATGCTTATTAAGAATAAAATAATAAAGCATATTGAAGAGAAAAGAATGCTATTATTTAGTGCCATTATTTCTTTTATAGCACTGGTAGGAGTATTTTTTAGCAGTGATTTAATTTTAAAAAATATTTTAATTTTTTTATTTGGAGTCAGCATAGCTGGTAATTTTACAATTACTTACTCTATTGGTACTGGTATGTATCCTGAATATACTAATTTCACCTCAGGTTTTTTAATTGCTTCTGCAAATTTTGGTGTAATAATTTTTCAATATCTGGGTGGTTATTTATCTGAACACTTCTCAAAAAATAGTGTCCTGTATATGGATATTATATTATTATTTGCTTTTTTTATAGCTGTACTGATATTAAATACGGGTAAAAGATTTTCTGGCATTTATAATATTATTAGAAAGAATAATAAAAATGTTGGCAACTAAATATTTATTAAGTATATCCCATTATGGTGTTTTCTTCTTTACCAGCAATAAGTAATTTATTTATAATTTGTAGAAGCTGTTTTTAATTATTATTAATAGATCAGGGGTAAAAGTGTCAAATTTATTTTATAAAAGTACCAGAGGAACTGATAACAGGATAGAATCCTCCCGGGCAATTGTTAGAGGTATTGCTACGGATGGAGGGCTTTATGTTCCGGAAGCCGTTCCGCAGATTGACCTGCCCCTGGATGATCTTTGTCAGATGGATTACTCTGAGCTTGCATTATATATAATGAGAAAGTTCCTTACTGACTTTACAGAAGATGAACTCAAATATTGCATCAGGAAAGCTTACGATAAGAAGTTTG
>JAUWQC010000135.1 GCA_030611285.1 bacterium
CGTTATGAATATATTCTTTGGTTTTCATTACCTTTTTTATATAATTCTGCCTGGTAAGATTTGAGCGAAGTTTTACATTTGAGATGTTTTTCTTGTAATATTTCTCAATAATATACCTTTTTATGTCATTTAAGCCTTTTAAATTACCAATAATGCTCTTTACTTCCAGATTGACTTTCCTGATTAAATCCATATCCCTCATATCAGAATTCATATAATCATCTTCCGGGAAAGCAGTCTTACCAGCACCTTTATTTTCCTCTTTCTTTTCACCGGTTAAAAAATTCCTGACATAATACCACCTGCTGTCCTGGTGGTCATATGCAAGCAGTCTGTCATAATAAGCAAAATAAAATACGGGAAGATTAATATCATCGGAAGCATTCTGGGGAAGCTCTTCAATATAGTTTTTCAGGTCATAAGAGAAATACCCGGCAAAACCACCCTTAAAATCAGGGAGTCTTTCTTCAAGGTCATTATTTACCTTTCTGATGCTGCCCTCATCTATATAGACCACTCTAACATTCTTTATTTCACTGTCTGGAGGGCTGCAGGTATAATCTTTAATGTTTTGTTTGAAAAAAGACAAAGGATGCTGATAGGAATAATACCTGACATCTCTGGCGTTAGCGATAAACTCATTTTTATAACCATAGCTTTTTATGACAAATTTTGGGTCCCAGCCGATATAAGAGAACCTGGAATATTTATTCGGAGAGAGACTGCTGTCCAGAAAACATAAGTAATTACTATCCTTTAAAATATAAGCTGCATCCTGGGGTGGTGTTTTTAGATCAATGGCTGAAATTGTAGAGAGGATTTTCATAGACAAATGAAATTTTTAAGTATTTTTAATCCCACTGGGGTCAGGAAGGATTCGGGATGAAACTGTATTCCTTCTAACTTATATTCTTCATGCCTTATTCCCATTATAATGCCATCTTCAGTATGAGCGGTTACTTCAAGTGAAGAAGGAATGGTATCTCTTTTTAAAATCAAAGAATGATATCTGGCAGCTTCAAAAGGATTCTCAACACCGCTAAAAATACTTTTGCCATCGTGATAAATCTTAGATGTCTTCCCATGGATTACCACTCCCGAATTAATTACTTCTGCACCAAATACTTCCCCGATGCACTGATGTCCCAGACAGACTCCCAGTATGGGTATTTCTTTATAAAAATGCTTGATTATATCTTTTGACATGCCTGCATCAACAGGTCTTCCCGGGCCAGGTGAGATTACTATCCTGGATGGCTCCATCTTTTCAATTTCATCCAGACCTATCTTATCATTTCTCCTGACCTTTATATTCTCACCCAGAATACCCAGATATTGCACCAGATTAAAAGTAAAGGAGTCATAATTATCTATCATCAATATATCTACTTTTTTAGTCCTGGTAATTGTACTCATTTTTTCTCCTGTCATAGCTTCATTTATATGCCTATTTTAATAAAATTACTCTATCTGCTATTTCCTGTTAAAAGGAATTATATTAGAAGCTAGATAAAATCTCAAAAGGAATATTCAGATTCTCTCAAAAAAAGTTGAAGAAAAATAATTTTAAGGGATGATTTTCTTTATAAAATCTATTTTTAAAAGTCTCTATCAAATGTAAATACTAAATTGATAAATTATAAGATTAAAGGTAAAATCCTATTTTATGATAAAAGTAGAAAACCTTACTAAAAAATTTGAAACGGTTACTGCAGTAGAAAATATTTCCTTTGACATAAATGAAAGTGAAATATTTGGATTTCTTGGCCCTAATGGAGCGGGAAAGACAACTACCATAAGAATGCTTTCAACCCTTATCTCTAAAACTTCGGGAAAGATAACCATAGACAATAGAAGCCCGGAGAGTAACGGTGAATACATAAGGTCAATTATAGGACTGCTGACCGAGTCTCCGGGAATGTATGAGAAAATATCCGCTTACGATAATCTTGATTATTATTCCAGCTTTTATAGTATCTCCAATACTACTAGAAAAAATAATATTAAAAAATATCTTAAGATGTTCGATCTCTGGGACAGAAAAGATGACCTGGCTGGTACTTATTCAAAGGGTATGAAGCAGAAACTGGCGCTGTCCCGCGCACTGATTCATGAGCCAAAAATATTATTTTTAGATGAACCAACTGCAGGGCTTGATCCGGAAAGTGCCCACATGGTAAGGAATTTCATTGAGAGCCTGAAAAAAGAAAAAACTACTGTTTTTCTCTGCACCCACAATCTTGAGGAAGCATCAAATCTTTCCGACAGGGTATGCATAATAAAAAGAAAGATTATAAGGATCGCCACGCTTTCCGAACTGCAAAATGATGATAAAAATAAAAGGGTTGAAATTGTATTTACAGATGATGCAGGTAGATATATTAAATTGATTGAAGAAATTGATGAAATAAAAAATATCCAGACAGATAAAAACAAGGCAACTTTAGTAATTGAAAAGCCTGAAATTTCAAATCCCATAATTATTAAAAAACTGGTTGATAGCGGTGCTCAAGTCCTTTATTTTAATGAAATAAAGGCAACCTTAGAGGAGATATATCTTAATTTAATAAAAGATGAAGAGGCAAAATGAAAAACGCTGCGGTAGTTTTTAAAAAAGAGATTAAAGAGGTTATAAAAAATAAGAATATATGGATGCCCATCCTTATAATCACTGCCATATTCTCAATTGCCATGCCTCTGGTGTTTATTCTTGGAAGCAATTCCATATTAAAGGATGAGGATACCATAAATTTTATAAATAAAATGTTTGGCCAGGTCGGTGATCCGCTCAGGGTTCTTATAGGGTTTATTTTAAAGCAATTACTTATTTTCTTACTCATACTCCCTGCTATGGTTCCAAGCCTTATTGCTCCTTCCTCGGTAATTATGGAAAAGGAAAATAACACCCTTGAGCCGCTTCTGGCAACACCACTGAAAACATCCGAGTTGCTGCTTGGAAAATCACTTACTGCACTTGTCCCGGCCTTTGTTATTTCTACCATCAATTTCATTATATTGACCATAGTAGTTGACGTAGCTGCTTTTATTAGATTGGGCTATGCTCCTCTCCCAACCATGGAATGGGTTATTGTGGCTTTCCTTCTTAGCCCGATACTATCCTTTATAATCACCATGGCAAGCGTTATAGTTTCATCAAAATCCACTGATATAAGGTCTGCCCAGGGAATAGGCGCAGTGATAATAGTACCCATTTATCTTGTTATTGGACTTCAGCTGGCAGGGTTTTTTCTTCTAAATATTACTTACCTGCTTATAGGTTGCCTGGTACTACTTGCAGTATGTCCATTTGTTTTAAGGCTTGCAGTCAGGATTTTTGACAGGGAAAACATCCTTACCAAATGGAAGATGAAGGCTTAAATAGTTCGAGTCTATCCAATTTTATCTAAAAAAAAGTTT
>JAUWQC010000065.1 GCA_030611285.1 bacterium
CTTTATCTATAAGGACCATACCTGTATTATTTTATCCTACCCTTTTCTATTTTCACTATCAATCAATCTTATAATTTATGCCCATATCAACTTCAACAATAATATAAAGAAAAACTGGCGGAGAGAGAGGGATTTGAACCCTCGAAGCAGCTTACGCCACTTACACGCTTTCCAAGCGTGCGCCTTCAACCACTCAGCCATCTCTCCACCAATCAAATATTATAACATACTACATATATAGCAATATTATACTCCATCATTCTTAAAAAAATGTTACATTGAATAATTATAGATAAAATCAAAGATTTTTATCAGCATTAAGATAATTTTCAAAATAAATCAGCAAATGGCTATGTTTTTATTTTTTCTATTTCTATATTTTTATTTATTATTCTTATCTCTCTTATCAGAAATATTCCAACAATTAGAAAAGAAAGGAAGTCTACAACCGGCCAGGAAATCCATACTCCCATCAGACCAAAGAAAATAGGTAATATGAAAATTGCAGGTATAAAGAAGATTATATTTCTGGATAGGGTTATTACCAGAGCAGGCCTTGCTTTACCTATAGCCTGGAAGAATGTGCCTCCCAATATTGGAATGCCCCATAAAGGTGCCAGGACTGCTATTAATCTCAGCGGCATAGTGCCCTTTTCTATCAAATCAGGATCATTTGTAAAAATATTTATCAGAACCTGTGGAAACCCTACCATAATAATAAAGCCGGCTATAGCGATACCGGTGGTCCAGATAAATGCTTCTTTAAAGACTTTTTTAACACGGTGATATTTTTTTGCTCCATAATTAAATCCTACAATGGGTGAGAAACCCTGACTTATTCCCATAATAGGCATAAATATCAAATCAATAATCCTGATTCCAATTCCGGTTATGGCAATATAAATATCCCCTCCATATTGCCTCACCATTCTGATAAATAACAGAAACACTATACTACCAATAATTTCCATTAAAAATGATGGAAACCCAAGGCTCAGAATTCCACGGGATATAGATTTATTTATTTTAAACATATTAAACTTAATGTGAAATATACTCTTGCCTGACATAAAAAAAACTAAAATATAAATACCACTGGCCATATGGCTTATAACCGTGGCAATTGCTGCCCCTTGAACTCCCCATCTAAATACAACTATGAATATATAATCAAGAATTATATTTAAAATTGACCCTATAATCATTTCATACATTGATGCTCTGGGTTTGCCTTCTGCTCTGATTAGACTGGTACCATTAATAGAAAAGGATAAAAATATAAAACCAAAGAGCATAATCTCAAGATAATCTTTGGCATAGGGTAGAACTTCACTGGAAGCACCTAAAAATTTAAGTATCCTGTCACTAAAAAGATAGATAGGGATAATTATTATGATATTTAAAATTGTATTTAATATAATGCTATCTCCACCTGCAATTATTGCCTTTTCTTTATCCCCTTTGCCCAGCGAACGGGATACTATAGAAGCTGCTCCTATCCCGGTAAGGAGACCTGCTGCAACTATAAGAATAATCACAGGTAGAACTATGGTAAGGCCGGCAATTGCATTTGGACCTATCACATTACCCACAAAAATAGTATCAACAAAATTATAAAGTGCTATTATTAACATTCCGGTTACGGTTGGAATAGAGAATTTAAATAATAGTACTCTTAAGTTTTCATTTAAAATTTGCTTCTTTTGCTTTTCCATTATTTTGGCCGATCTTTCAAAAAGAACTTATATTCTAGAATAAAACTTATTTAATCAAGTCCCGGCAGGAACGTTTTTAATATAATTTATGCCGCTGCCTTTAAATTTTGGCACACAAACCCTTAATTATATTAAAGGTCAAAGAATTGTCAGCGAAGAGTCTATATGTTAAGAATGTTACATTTAGCACTGTGACTGGTATTATGTGATTTGAGTTATACTGTCTCTTTTTCAACTTTCAGGTTTCTGTTTAGTATCCTAAATTCCTGGAAAACAAATTCTCCGGTAATTAAAGAGAGATTAGATAACAACTAAATTAAAACTTACTTACAAAATCATCTTTTAACCTGTAGCCGCAGTAAGGGCAGAGATTAAAATCCTGTTTTATTTTTCTATTGCATTCCGGACACTTATTTTTTTGCTTTGATTTTTTAACTCTTTTTAATTCAGGAAGCTTTCCAATACCCAGTTCTGATTCTTTTAAATTAAATGCATTTTTTAATTTATTTAAGACAACTATGCTTTCTTTTTTTAACCCGCCTTCTTCTCTGGATAATTTCTCATATACTCTTTTAAAAAGGCCCTTAATATCTGTATCTTCAAACTTCTCCAGCACTTTTATTTCATTATCCAGAAGCTCTTTGTAAATCAATATATTATCCTCAATACTATCAAACTGTTTATCCAATTTCTCATCACACTGTTTACAATATGGAGCATAGGATTTATCTTTTAAAATTTTTCCGCATTCCTCGCATTTTTCAACTTCTTCCACTTTTACTCCTTTTTATGTTACTTGAGTCAATCCTGTTAAAAACAGAACTTTTTTACATCTGGCAATATTACCATAAAATACACAAAATAAAAGAGTTTTTATAGCAAATTTACCTTCTTATTTACCTTCTTAATAACTCACTTACATATCTAGCTATAGCCAGTGAAGCGGTAAGACCAGGCGAATCTATTCCCACCAGGTTTATAAGATTGGGATATTCTGGATCCCTCTCAATTACGAAATCATAATAATTTTTTAACCTGGCCCTTATACCGGCCTGATGAAGACTTATATCTTCCAGTTTCAGACCGGGAAAAAATGATCTAACCATATCAAGATAATAGTCCTCTTCTCTTACCTGGCTATAATCTTCCCGGTCTTTCGGTTTTGAATAAGCCGGACCCATAGTTACCGTGTCACCAATAATATACTCTTTTCCCCTCTTCTCAAAAGTTGGGCTAAGATGCACCCCTGCAGATCTATTCACTTTTCCCTGATTAAACTGTTTTTGAAATTCCCCGAAAGGAACTCTTAATCTTTCTCCATCAGGAGGAAGATAGCCAAAAGGCACCGGATAAACATTTAAACCGTTCATAAAGATATCTTCCCTTTTTGTTTTATAGAATTTGGCTGACTCCCCTTTAACCGGATCCATCCGGTAGGGGCTTTCCGGATTTACCATTCGGGCGATATCATCCGAGTAAAGTCCGGCAGCATTGATAATTATCCTGGTTTTAAAGATTTCAACTTCGGTACCTGATCTTATCTTAACTTTAAAACCTTTACCTTCCGGTTCAATTTTAAATACTTCATTTCCAACCAGGAACATTGCTCCATAAGATTCTGCAAGCCGGTAAAGTTTGTCCACCAGACTTGTAGACTCAATAATTCCGGAAGACGGCACATACAGGGCGGAAACTGCCTTAACATTGGGCTCATATTGGGTCACCTTATTGCCATCAATCATCTCAATTCCTGGAACCTGATTTTCTACAGCAGTTTTGTAAACATCTTCAAGATATTCTTCTTCCAGCAGGTCAGTGGCTACCAGAAGCTTACCCGTTTTCTTATTAGGGATATTATGTTCGGCACAAAACCGGTAAAGCATTTCATTCCCCTCCATACACAGCTTTGCCTTTAGAGGCTCCACTTTTTTAGGATAATAAATTCCCGCGTGTATTACCCCTGAATTTCTGGAAGACTGATTTTCTCCTTTGATCTGTCTATTTTTCTCAACTACTACTATATCCTTGCCGGAATCTCTGGAAAGTTCATAAGCCACCGCACAGCCTATAACTCCCCCGCCAATTATTGTGATTTGAACTTCTAGAGACATAATATTTTAAAGTTAGTAAGATAATAATTTGGTTTACTTATTAAAAATTGTGAGAGACAGGAAAATTACTTTCATTTATCCTTAGCTTCCTTTTTATTAGAGCCAAATATCTGCTTTTTTCTATTGTTAAATTCTTTTTCTGTTATAAGTCCTTTTTTTCTAAGCTCTTCTAGCTGTTTTAGAATGACCTTTTGATTGATTTCCCTTGCTTTTTTATCTCCAGGTTTATGGTGAGATAGATCTTCATTTAATATATTTAATTTTAATGGTTTTGATTTCTTTCCTACTTTAGCCATTTCTTACTCTCCTTTCTGAAGATTATTGATGGCATTGAGGATTTTTATTATATATTTCTTGATAAAATTTAAATGAATCACTTGACCACCTATTTATGCTTTCTATTGAATTAGCAATAGTATTAAAAATAATTTTCCAGTATTAAAGTTTATGTAACTCCACCCTGGGACAGATACCTATGCCCCAAATACCTGGGCCAGTATGTGCGCTCATTATAGTAGTTATTTCAGTTATAATTAGTTCATCAATTTCAATATCATTATCATCTCTTACCATCTTTTCAAGTGCTATGGCAGCATTTCTATCAGAACCATAAAAAATACCGATTTCATTTTTATAAGTAGAGGAAGCTGCCTTTTTTGCTTGTTTGTATAGTTCTGCTGTAGCATTTCTTTTGCTTCTAGTAAATTTTTTTAGCTTTATCTTTCCATTTCTATCTATAGTAACAATAGGCTTAAATCTTATTGCTGAGCTTAAAAATTTTCCTAAAAAAGGTGCCCTTCCTCCTTTAAACAGATGCTCAAAGTTTTCAATTGCCCCAAAAAATTTACTTTTCTCTATTAGAATATCTATTAAATGGTCTATTTTTTCCTCACTAACTCCACTTTTTACAGCCTTTGCTGCTTCTAGCACAATAAGACCAAGGCTTATTGTGACATTTTTGGAATCAATAACCTTGATCTTAGTGTTGGGAAAGAACTTTTTAGCTTGATTTGCACAATTTACAGTACCTGAAAGTCTTGAGCTAAGATGAATGGAATAAATTGTGGTTTTTTTCTCATTATTTATTAAATTCTCGTAAAGATTTACAAAATCTACAGTAGAAGGAGTGGAGGTCATTACTTTTATTCCAGCCTCCAGTTTTTCATAAACTTCTTTGTTGGTAATTTCCTTTCCCTCTTTATATAACTTTCCTTCATAGCCAACATACAAAGGTATGATAGTAATATTGTTATTCCTGGCCAATGATACAGGTATATCAGCAGTGGTATCTGTAACTATTGCAATATTATCCATAGTTTAGTACTTTCTATTCTATAAAAAATTTTAATTACTTGACTTATCATTAAGTCAAATATATCATTACAAATAGTTTACCTATCGGTAAGTAAGTAAATATTTTAACATACAATAATAAAAATTAAAATTATGAAAGCATATAAAAAGCAAGATAAATCTATTAATAGAATTGATTTTAAACAAAAATGGAATATATAAACGGTCAAGAATTAAAAAAATTAATTTCAGCAGGATATACCCAGTTAAAAAATAAATCCAGGATTGTAGATGACTTAAATGTTTTTCCAGTTCCAGATGGCGATACCGGGACAAATATGTGTTTTGCTTTAAAAAGTGTTGTTGATGAACTTTCAAAAATTGACAATATAGAAAAAACTACTACAGGAGAAATTTCCAAAATTATTGCTAACGCTAGTTTAATTGGCGCAAGGGGCAACTCAGGAGTTATTCTTTCCCAATTTTTTTATGGTTTGAGTAGTGAAATAAATTCCAGGGAAAAAATAAGTGCCAGTGAATTTGCACAGGCCTTACATAAGGGTAGTATATATGCTTACAGGAGCGTGTCTAATCCTGTTGAAGGAACTATTCTCACTGTAATGAGAGAAATGGCACAAACTGCCCTTGAAAATAAGGATACAACTACTAACATTACTTCACTTTTTGAGAAAATATTAATAAAAGGAAAAGAAGTTTTAAATAAAACTCCTGATATGCTGCCTGTATTAAAAGAAGCAGGAGTTGTAGATGCTGGAGGATGTGGCTTTGTATTTATAATAGAAGGAATGCTTAGATGTTTGAAAGGGAAAAGTTTAGAAGAAAAAAAACTTGCTGAAAAACTTATACCAATACTAATCAGTATCTGGGAAAAAATCCTAAATTTAACTAAAAAAGATACTACAGAAAATAGTGAGTTAGTACTACAAACAAAAATTCTTAGGTGGGGTTTAAAGAAAAAATTAGGAAATATGATAGTTAGAATCTCTATAAGTTCCATTAACTTACCACTAAATAGTGTAAATAAAATC
>JAUWQC010000099.1 GCA_030611285.1 bacterium
TAACATTTTAATCAATTATGCTAAAGTGTATATATATAAAAGCATAAATTAATAAAACCTGCTATATGAGTTTATTAGATGTAAAAGAAAAAATAGACAGAATAAGATTCTTTATTGATAAAGTTAAATATAAAAGAGGAAGACATTTCTACCTGACAATTTTTGGGCTGCTTTTTTTAATAATAACTTTATTCACTGCTGTTTTTATAAATCAAAAGGTAGAAATAAAAAGGAAAGAAAATATTCTTAAAAGTTATTACTCAGAAGATTATGCTGGCGGCAGCAAGCTAAATGAAACTACTTCCCATCCTGATGAAATTAAAATAATAGCTGATGATGGAAAAGAGGAATATCCAGTGCCGGGCAATTTGGAAGATATTAAAAATTCTAATGACTCTGAAGGCTCACCGCAAAATGGAAATACCATAAAAGCTTATATATGTGGTGAAGTCAAAAATCCCGGTGTTTATGAGATTGAAGATGGAGCTAGAATAATAGACCTACTGGAGCTTGCAGGCGGACAGGATGAAAATGCCTGTCTGGAGATTGTTAATCTGGCCCAGATGGTGGTTGATGGGCAGAGAATCTATATTCCGTCTCAGGAAGAAATCAGCGGCGGCAATTATCTATTTTTTGCCAGTAATTATTTAAATGATTACAAATCTTCAGTAAACAGAACCATAAATATCAATACTGCAAATTTAAAAGAACTGGAATTGCTGCCTGGAATTGGTCCTGTAACCGCAAATAATATTATTGAATACAGAAACAAAAACGGACTATTCAAAATGAAAGAAGAATTAAAAAATGTTACAGGCATCGGGGAGAAAAAATATGAAGAAATCAAGCAGTCTATATCCATTTGAATTATATAAAAGGGAAAATATTATCAATTCTGTTTAAGGAGTATTGTCTTTTCTGGGCTGCGGGTTTGACTGCAGGAGTATATACCGGTAGTAAATATCATTTATTTAATCCCTATATTCTCGTTGCTGAAATTGCGGTTATTACGGTTATTATATTAATACTGATTATAGGTATTTTAATAACCAGGAGGTTCTTAAACAGTGAACATTCTTTAAATATTTCCAACCATGGTAAAATCAATATTAAGTTCAAGGGTAACAAACTTCCATTTAGAGAAACATCACGGTCTGATTTTAAACAGGATAATGCAAGGTTGGTTATTTTAGTTATAATCCCCTTTTTAATTTTATTTGTTATAGGAAATTCAATTATAAATATATATGAGTATAACGAAAGTAAAAGTATATTTTTATCTTTCTACGAAGATGAAAATCTGGTACAAGATAATATTGTTATAGAGGGCAGAGTATTAAACCATCCCACATGCAGGTATGGCAATTTAAATTTTTTACTGGAGGCAGATAAAATATATATTTATGATTGCAATGGGAATTTAAATAGCTTTTTTAATGCAGGAGAGCTTATAAATATAAAATTGGATAATACAGGCACTGAGTTGATATTGAGAGATGATCATCTCAGATTGGCCGGGAGTTTAGATAAAAATGATTCTAAAAACTTTATCGCTGGCGGATATGATGAGGTAGTCTTTATAGCCGACAGTGGAGATATTAAAAAAATCGAGCGCAGTAATTTAAGCTATAGAATATTTAGTTTTAGAAGCAGACTTTACTGTTGTCTGAAAAATGCTTTTTATAAAAACATGGAAATTGAAGATGCCTGCATAGCCGAAGCAGTAATACTGGGTAACAGAAATAATGTCCCCGGGTACCTGACAGAATCTTTTAAAAGATGTGGAGTGTATCATCTATTTGCTATTTCAGGGCTGCATCTTTCTTTTTTTATCTCTATGGTCTATCTGGTTCTTAAAAAGATGAGATCATCCTATTTTATATTCTGGGCTGCAGTAATTCTTCTAGTTGTTTACAATTTTTTAGTTGGAGGAAGGGCCAGCATACTGAGGGCTTCAATTATGGCTATTTTTATACTTTTAGCTAAAGAATGGAATAGGGAATACAGCCATAAGATTTTGCTATATCTTTCTTATGTTATCATAATTATCTTTAATCCTTATTTCCTCTATGATCTGGGGTTCTGGTTGTCATACGGCTCGATGGCAGCGTTAGTTTTTATCTATCCGGCTGCAATGAGATTGGTTGGAAATATTTTTCCGTTTCTAAAGCTTAAGAGAAGTTATTTTATAAAAATTGCTCTTATTACTCTTTCTATCCAGATAGTTCTATTTCCTGTTTTAGCTTACTTTTTTAAGGAAGTTTCTTTAATTTCACCGGTGGCTAATATTCTGATAATACCGGTATTCTATATTCTCCTTTTCATTCTAATGGTTTCTTCTTTTGTCATTATAATCTGGCCGCCTGCGGGAGGTCTTCTCTTAAAGTCAAGCGCTATTTTTTTTGAATATATCTTAAAAACAGTTAAAATTTTAAGTAAGCCTAATTTTTGTATTATAAATTTTGATAGTTTCCCGGTAAAAAATGTGGTAGTTTACTATATAGTATTTGTAGTTATATTATTTACAGCCTGTATGGTTGTAAAAAAGATTGACGTCAGCAAGAGAAGGCAGGTGTGACACAGATTTACTTATTTGATATTTTAAATTATAAGAATGAATATAAAAACAGATAATTCAAAAAAGGAACCTTTAAAATTAGAAAAGCTTTCATCCTGTTACTTATATACCAGCACCAGTGATTCAGTACTGGAAGATAGGATTGAGAGTGTAAAGAAGTTCCTTAAGGGAAAGATTAATTTTGATACAGATTTTAAAATTTTTAATGGAGCAGAAGAAATTGATGAAGGGGAATTTAATAATTATATAAGCACTCCTTCCTTATTTTCCCTAAAAAAAATAGTAGTAATAAAATATATAGAAAAAGTTTCCGCAAGCCTGCAAAAAAAAGTAATAAATTTAATATCATCAAACGGTAGAGGCAGTGCAAATGTGATTTTTATTATTACTGCCTTAAAGCAGAAATTTAATCCTGCACTTCTGGATGCGGTCAGGAAAGCGGGGAAAGTTATACAGCTAAAGCCACCTTTAAGCGGCAGCTTGAAGAAATGGCTGGAAGAAAGGTCTGAATCTGATGGAATAAAATTCACCGAGAAGGCAGCCTCGCTCCTGATAGAAAATGTAAATCTGGATTTAAATTTACTGAAGAAAGAGTATGAAAAACTCTATGATTATATAAGTTCGGAAGCAAAAAAGGTAATTGATGAAGATACGGTAAGATTTTTAGTAAGCCGCATTTATTCGTTAAAAATTTTTGATCTGGTGGATTATCTTGGTAAAAGAGATAAAGATAACAGCCTTAAAGCGTTAAGGTCTATACTGGAGGAAGGCCAGAACCTAATTGGACTGGTCACATTGATTCATAGGATGTTTAAATGCTTTTTATATATTAAATCTGGAAACAGCAAATCATCGGTGACGGGCTATATTGAAAATAATATAAAGGTTCCTACCTATTTTGTTGGCAAGCTGGTAAGCAAGTATATTAAGTTAAGCAATAATTACACGGAAGCTGAAGTACTTAAGGTCTTTGAAATCTTAAATAAATATGATATCAGTTTTAGAATAAATACCACTTCCAGTAAACATCTGGTTAAAAAGTTAATTTCAGAAATTATAGATATAGATGTCTGAACAGTAAATCTGGTATAATTAATTTTAGTATATTTAAGATTTTCTAATAGCATTAACCAACTTTGCTGCTTTAGATTTTTTGTTAGCTGAAAAATTCTCATGAACTGCACCTTTCTTTACCGCCTTATCAAGGTGTTTGAAAAGTATATTGAAATTCTTTTCAGCCTCTTCTATATTTTTACTATTTACGGCTTCAGCAAGTCTTTTTTGATCGGTTTTTATCCTGGTTTTAAGCAGTTTGTTGCCAGTTCTTATTTTAATATTCTGTCTGTCTCTTTTTTTCTGCGACTTTATATTTGGCATCTATTTATTTCCTCTCCAATAACTATCAATTTTAAACGAAAATACATTTTAGCATTATTTTGGATAAATAAAAATATTTATTGCTCGGGGAATATAAATGATATAATATTTTTTTAAATAATATCTGTAATATAACATTGCTATGGATGAAGATTATTTACTTTCAAGAAAAAGAATTTTTAATGCCACATTCCTGGTAGTCCTGGCTATTCTGCTGTCAAAGATTTCCGGGCTGGTAAGAGACCAGATAATAACCGGTTATTTTGGCATCACCTATGATACGGATGCTTTTTTCTGGGCATATTTTATTCCGAATCTTTTCAGGGTGCTTTTTGCTGAAAGTCTGATAATTGCAGCATTTATCCCCATTTACTCAGCATATTTAAAAAGGAACCAAAAAGACGATTTGAAAATATTTGTTAATTCAGTTGTAAACATAATGGTTGTGGTGTTTTTAGTTATTTCTGCCGTTATTTTTATTCTTTCTCCGGAAATTGGAGCGATTCTTTCAAAAATCACAAATAACCAATTAGATGTATACAAATTTAT
>JAUWQC010000167.1 GCA_030611285.1 bacterium
TAATTTCATCAGACCAGGTCAAATTATTTATATCAAATAAGTTCGTACCTGAAGCATCAGAATAATCGGTATAGAAATTACCCGTCATTCTGGAAGCTACAAAATCTTTTGCATTTAAAACCTTATATATTCTCTTAAACCTATCCGGCTCATTATCCTTTATCCACATTATTTTTGCAGCCGAGTAAGAGGCACTGGGGCGATGCCCTACGGTTCGATAAATATATTCTTTCCCTAATCTTGAAATTAATTGCTCAGCCTGTTTTATTCCCCTCTGGTCAGCCCAGATTAAAGCGTGACCTAGGGGTTCACTATTTTTATTTACCGGTACACATCCCATTGTCTATAAGTTCTTTTACTTTTTTCAGGTAAGATTCATCAAAAGATGGAATAAAGCATGTTTCTAGAGATGCACCATCAACTTTCAACTATCCTGCCCTATTTAAAAAATCTTCAATTGACATTAAGTTTTTTGGTGCTTCTTCCATTGGGGACACTTCACCAAAAAATTTATGGTAGCAATAGCTATCAATTCCTATTTTCATTACTGACTCCCTTCTTACTTGTTAAACTTTTTAAATATTTTTTATTAGTAGATCTATAAATAATTTTTTCAATTCATCCATGCTATTTTAAATATCATAATATTTATTATCATTACAATGATATAAACCCAAAAAACTTGACACAAACTTATTTAAGGACCGCAACTGACGAAAATTCTTTATTAATGTCTTGTGCTTTAAGTAATATATTATTCATTTTAGTGATCAGCACCTCCTATTCTGACCTTAAGGTAAGGAAAAAGCTGTTAATATACTACTTTTTCTTTTCTTCCAGATTTCGAAGACTTTAATATAGCGTCACATATTACTGCTGCCTTGTAACCATCTTCAAAGGTTGCCACCATGGGCTCAAGTTCTACATCATTTATAACCGCATTTACCATATGGTAAGCAGTGTGAACAAAAGTATCTTCCCATCCGATTATATGACCATGAGGCCACCAATTTTCATAATAAGGATGATATGATTCGGTAACATTTACACAGTGAAAGCCTCGCGTGTCAATAGGTTCTTCCTCTTTCCAGAATACCCAGAGATTATTCATATTTTCAAGATCCCACCAAATACTGCCCTTTTCACCATTTATTTCAACATAGTTATAATTCTTTCTGCCGGGACAAAATCTTGATGCTTCAATGGTACCAATTGCACCATTTCTAAATTCGACTACTGATGCTACCGCATCGTCAACATCAACCTTTTCTTTCTTTTTTGTCGCTTCGTTATATCTTTCTTTAATGAATGTTGTCGTTACAGCCATTACTGATTTTACTTCACCGCATAAAAACCTGCCGAGATCAATTATATGCGATCCAAGATCACCTAAGGCACCGCTGCCACAATCGGCTTTCCTCAATTTCCATATCATTGGAAAATCTGGGTCTACTATCCATTCCTGTAAATATCTGGCCCGAAAGTGAAAAAGTTTTCCAAGCTTGCCATCCATAATTAAATTTTTAGCAAGGACTATAGCCGGAACCATCCGGTAATTATAGTCGCAAATATTCTTGACACCATATTTTTTTACCGCATCCCACATCTCTTTGGCTTCTTTTGCATTAAGAGCCATGGGTTTTTCACAAATAATATTTTTACCTGCTTTCGCAGCTTCTATGGATAGTTTGGCATGGAGAAAATTTGGTGTGACATTGTCGACAATTTTAATCCTCTCATCATTTATTATTTTCTTCCATTCTGTGGTATATTCTAAAAATCCATATCTTTTTGCTGCTTCAGCAACACTTTCTTCCGGAATACCACAAATACTTATAAGTTTAGGGATAGCAGCAGGGGGCCAGAATATATATGGCATCTTTTTCCATGCATTTGAATGAGCTTTCCCCATAAAGGCATGGCCAATCATACCAACTCCAATTTCAGGAATATCACCTATGGTCTTTTTTTCTGAAGCCATTTTTATAAATCCAACTTTTCTTTCTACCATTTTTCACCTCACAAAGTCAGGAAAGATTTTTATGCACTTTTCTGTAAATCCATATTTCAAGGCATAAATTATTGAAATATTTATAATCTTTCCCTTTTATTAGTTATTTTTAAAAGGTTAAGTGATTAGCTGATTACATCAAGGTCAAAAACCTTAGCTATATATTTTAAATCTTCAGATTTATCTCCAACAATAATACAGTTATGATGAGAATAAAACAGATCCATTAATCTGTATCCGTCCTTTACCTTTATTACTGCTCCATTTCTGCAATCAGAGCCTGGATACTGAACATAATTTTCAAGCATTCCTTGAGTAACCATAAGTTTATCTAATTTTGGATGCAGTTTTGTGATAACAACATTTCCTGGCGCAAGTTTGGCATCTATTACAGTGGCATTTTCATCTACAATGGCTAGAATCTTTTTCCTCAAAGCCCATTCTGTAGCCATACACTTTGGAATAAGTCCAAAATAACCACAGTGTACTACAAGCAGGTGATTTTCAGGTTCAGTAACTTCCGGAAGCTTATCAATTTTTTCATGTTTTAAGGCTGCCATACCCATAAGAAATGGATAAATATTGCTCATCATTATATCCGCCCCAATAGATTTATGAATCAGATACATTGTCATGAGTGACATTGTATCAGCCTCACATGCCCATACCAGGTCTTTTTCTTCATACAATAAGCTCCATGCTAGGCACGGTGTTGTATCTGAGTAGAAAGATTCATTCAAACAGTTAATTCCTACGCCTTTTATACTCGGGTCTTTTTCAACTTCCTCTTTTAGGGCAAGATAAATTTTAAAAGCGCTAAGAAGGGCATTATCTGAAACTCCCTCTTTGGGTATTTTCTTATGATTTGCCACTTCCGCTGCTAAGGAGTCGGAAATTTTCTTAGCTTTCTCTGAAAGCTCTTTAAAGCTCTTTTTTACTATTGATATCCCAAATTTTTCTTTAATGGACTTTTCACATCTTTCTTCCCACCAGTAGAAGCGCTTAAAAATTTCAGCCTGCATACCAACACCTGGATTATCCTGAAAAACTAAAAATTTTGTTTTTTTCATCTCTCTTTTTAATGCAAA
>JAUWQC010000237.1 GCA_030611285.1 bacterium
GAACATTAGGTTTCCAGCATTCTTTTCCATATTTATCCATGTAAATAATAGAATCAAATAATTTTTCCAGCTTTAATACCTAAAGAATAACTTCTTTTAAACTTTCTAAGCAATGATTTTACATCTTTATCTAATCTTATATTCGGGTTATGCTCCCGATATATCTTCACCATTGAGTGAATAATATTTTCCTCATAAGCAACATTTGCTCTCTTTAAAGCAAGATTAAAAATATTCTCTCTTGAACCTCTATTAAAAATATCAGTTAATATTCTATAAAAATCTTTTTTATTAATTTTAAACTTATCTTCAATAAATTCTGCTACTTTGATAAATCCACTTTTTATAAATTGTTTTTCCTCGTAAAGAGTATCATCTATATCAAATAAAAGCACTTTAATCGGCAATTGTTCTTACTCCGTTTTTTTAGTTTATTTCATCCCTTTTAATAAATACCGCATCTTCCCACCGTAACATAATCAAATTTTCTTCAAACTCCCCCAACCTCGGGGTAATTTTCTCCCCTAAAATCATTCGGATTAACAACTCCGGGTAATTAACTCCGGCAGCAAAAGATAAAGGCTAACCTCCGCCAAATCTTGGATTTATTTCAATAAATTTAATTTCATCGCCCTTCTTAAAACATTGTATAGTTATTGGTCCAATTCCTCCCAATATTTCTACAATAATTTTCCCATATTCAATCAGTTTCTCTTCTTTTACGGTTTTTCCCTTATTTATTTCTCCCGCTCTTACTTCAATCCTTTCTCTGGGAACTACATTTATTACCTTCCCGCCTAAATCTGCTAAAATATCTAAAGTAAACTCCTGGCCTTCTGCATATTCTTGAACTACCGGATTCTCGATATAATTTATGAAAAAATCTAATTCCTTTCTATTATTTATTCTGTAAACATTTATACTTGCGGAACCACCACATGGTTTAATAAATAAAGGGTAATTTATGTTTTTCATCTTATCAACTTGATAATATGAGAAAGTATCAACTGTTGGTATATTATTTTCTTTAAAAAACTGAAAAGTTTTTAATTTATCACTACAAGTCTCTACCGCTTTGGGATCGGAAATTGCAACGATAACTCCATTCTCCCCAAATTTTTTCTTATTCTGTGATAATAGCAAAAGTTCAGTATCAATTGTGGGTATAATTAATTTAATATTCTCTTTACTGCAAATTTCTAATAAAGTATCAATATAATTTGAAGCAAAAATTGGGGGTACAATATAATGCTTATCTGAAATATATAATGCAGCAGCTAAGGTACTGGCATCAACAGAAACAACTTTCCCACAATATTTTCCCATTTTTTTAATAGTATCTTTAAAGCACTTTACCAATGCTCCACGCCTACCTGCGCTGGTTATTAAAATATTAACTTCTCTTTCCTTCATCTTCTTCTTTCCTATTCATTATTTTTCACAGAACCTTATCCCCTTTCACCAACCTTGAGTCCTTAGCCTGCCTTTGTAGTAGCCCCTCCATCAATTGTCAAAGTTATCCCTGTAATCCATCTGGCTGCATCACTTAATAAAAATGCTACTGCTTTAGCCACATCTATGGGGTCTCCTGGTCCTAATGGATAATTCTTGATAACATTCTCTAGGCGTTCATCAGTAAGCACGCGAGTCGCTTTATCGGTTAATTCGGTTCTAACCCACCCTGGTGATACAGTATTAAACCTGATATTCCACTGTGCATACTCCTGTGCCAATGCCTTAACACTAATATTGAGAGAACTTTTTGTAGCAGAGTAAATGGACAAACCTTTTACAGAAAAATCACCTGATGTAGATGAAATGGCTACAATACTTGCTCCATCGGGATGTAAATTTTTTTTCTTTACAAATTCTTTTGCCAGCAGCATAAATGAATAATAATTAATCTTCATCATCTCATCTAAATCATTTAGGCTCATATTTCTCAATGGTATGGTTTTTGAAATACCTGCACTATGAACGAAACCGGATACACTGCCACAATTCTGAAAAATACGATTAAACAAATGGCTGTATTCAGAGAAACTGGTTAAATCAAAAGCTATGTCGATGTGACCTTGTCCATCTAAACTATTAATGGTAT
>JAUWQC010000174.1 GCA_030611285.1 bacterium
ACATAGTTATAGACAAGGCAGAAGGAGCTTGTATTTATGACATAGAGGGGAAAGAATATATTGATTGTTTTGCTGGTATTGCGGTCACTAATGCAGGCCATAGAAATCCAAAAATAGTTCAGGCTGCAAAAGAGCAAATAGATAAGTTAATTCACTGTTGTTCGTATGTATATTATTCTGAGCCTCCAGCTTTACTAGCTGAAAAGTTAGCAAACATTACTCCTGGAAGGATGGAAAAAACTTTTTTTTCAAACAGTGGAGCCGAAGCAATTGAAGGAGCTTTAAGAATTGCTAAGCAATTTAGTGAGAATTATGAGATTATTGCCATACAAGGTTCTTTTCATGGCAGAACAAATGCAACCTTAAGTATAACTGGAAATAGGAAAAGAAAACATAAAGGTGGACCATATTTATCTGGCATTTCTTTTGTACCAACACCTAATTGTTATAGGTGTCCTTTTGAGTTAGAAAAGGAAAAATGTAATTTAAAGTGTGCCAGATACTTAAGAGATGTTATTGATTTTCAAACAAGTGGTTCAGTAGCTGCATTTATTGCAGAACCTGTAATGGGTGAAGGTGGAATAATTGTTCCACCGGAGGGATATTTTAAAAGAGTTAAAGAAATTCTTGATGAATTTAACATATTATTTATTGCTGATGAAGTTCAATCGGGTTTTGGGCGAACTGGGAAATTTTTCGCAATCGAACATTATAAAGTGGAGCCTGATATCATGGCCATGGCAAAAGGTATAGCAGGAGGATTTCCCTTGAGTGCTTTTATTACGAGAGAAGAGATTGCTAAATCTTTTAAACCAGGTGACCATTTATCAACATTTGGCGGAAATCCTGTATCTTGTGCAGCAGCCTTAGCAAATATAGAATTTTTATTAGATGAGAAAATTCCCGAAAAAGCTTTTGAAAAGGGTGAAAAATTTATGTTTAAATTAAAAAATGAGCTAATGAAGAAACATAAATTGATTGGTGATATAAGAGGTAAAGGCTTAATGATAGGACTTGAGTTAGTAAAGGACAAAGAGAAAGCCCCTGCATCAGAAGAAGCAGCTCAGGTTATAGAAATTTGTAGAGAGAATGCTGTACTAATTGGTATCGGTGGTGTATACGGCAATGTAATAAGAATTCAACCGCCATTAGTTATAGATGAAAATCAATTGGAGAAGGCATTGGGAGTATTAGATTACGCGTTTTCTGCAGTAGAAAAGTAATTTTCAGACTATTGTGAGGAGGTTTTTGGTCGACATACCTCTACGGTAATCGAAATAATCCGTACGTTTTTAGAATTATATCCAGGCAAAGAGATAGAATTTAAAAATGTGCCGAGATTTGCTGAAGTTATTGAGAAAGGGATAGGACATTATTTATTAAAGCCAGAGGATGAATAAGGAATTAAAATAGGCAATGAAATTTCCCCAAAAAATCTTCACGATCCTTCTCATCCAGAATTGGGAAACCATGCTGAAACCTTATCACTTTTATTAGAAACTTGTAATCCTATTCAGGATACTCTTCGGGGGCGAACAGACGAGACTCTATTTCTAACTGGATAAGATGATTTTATTTTAAGGTTGAAATTGCAATTACATTTTAAGGCTTGGTATTTGATTATCCAAAAAAGAAAGGAAATAAAATTGTGCACCATAGAGAATTATGTCAGACGGGAATGAGGGGTTCTGAAATTAGCTTTGATTCATAAGCAATTGGTTCAGATTGGGGGCCTATGGATGATAAAGAATCTATAAAAACCCTCAGAACCGCTGTTAATAGGGGAGTAAACTTTTTTGACACACCAGATGTTTACGGTATGGGTAGGAGTGAACGGCCAATTGCCAAGCTAAAGAAGAAATATTCAGAAAGAATTTATGTAGCCACTAAGGTAGTGCGTTGTGCGTCCCTCCATATTGGCGAGAGTTATACACCTGTTAATACCAAAAGTTTTTATGATTAATACTTAAGGGAGGATGTACACTATCGCTGGTAATTATCAAGAGAAAAGAGGTTTCTAAATCATACAATTTCGCTATTTTTTAGAAGCCCACCTTTATCTTTTATTTGACAGGCAGATTAGGAATTCGATTAGTTAAATTAGTATTTTATGATAAAGATATAAAAAAATATTTATAAAAGGGGAAAGAATAATAAAAAATGTCTGATATCCCAAGAAGGATAATTAATGTTGATTTAACTAAAAATACTATCTCAATTCAAAAATTAGAGGAAGATTTATTTAGGAATTATTTGGGAGGAAGTGGTTTAGCGGCAAAATTACTTTATGATGAATTACATACCGAACTTCCATCCCTTCATCCAGATAGTCCTTTACTGTTTTTCATTGGATTGTTAACTGGTACACCTGTCCCCACTGCTTGCAAACTCTCAATTTGTGCAAGATCTCCATTAACCGGGATATGGAATGAGGCTACAGTAGGAGGGACCTGGGGAGCAGAATTAAAATTTTGTGGCTATGAAGGGATAATAATTAGAGGGAAAGCGAAGGAACCAGTTTATTTATACATCACCCCTGAAGAGGTTAAAATTAAAGATGCTCAAGAGATCTGGGGTAAGGATACTTATAATACTTCTCAAAATTTAAAGGAAAAGTATAGTTCTGAAATTAAAATTGCATCTATTGGTCAAGCCGGCGAGAAATTAGTAAATATTTCTTCTATTGTGATCGATGCTCCTCACTACCGATTAGCAGGAAGAGGCGGATTAGGGGCAGTAATGGGTTCGAAAAACTTAAAGGCGATCATAGTTAAAGGAAACTTAAAACCCCCAGTAAAAAACCTCTTAGCCTTAAAAGAAATCTTAAAAGCTGATCGTCAAAATATCAGACATTATACCGAAGGATTGCATCAATTAGGTACTGCTGGTGCAGTTGAAGCAAGAGAATATACCGGCGATCTGCCTATTAAAAACTTTGCCCGGAGTAGATGGCAGGGAG
>JAUWQC010000198.1 GCA_030611285.1 bacterium
TTCATATAAAAATCCAGCCTCATGCATCTTTGAATCAAATTCTTGAGAGGCCCTTCCCTCTCTTATAGCCCCGGATCCCCCGGTTTGTTCATCAAAGTAAACTAAATCAGCAGGGTTGATCTGTCTCCATTCTGACTCTTCAAATTTTGTAAATAGGATACTGGAAAACTCATGGTGAAATACCTTTTCTATAAACAGAGCTGTATAATCTATATCTATTCCATTACTGGTCATATATACACGTCCTTCTCCATCATTTGTACCACCATAATCAACCCCATAGAAATTCATAGACTTTAGTATATATAATTTTCCCAAATTTTCTTTTAGGACTTTAGCCGGATATTTATCGAGTGCACATATAGCTATCTTTTTAGACCTTTCTATTTCATCTTCAGCAAGACTTTCAGCTCTGGCATTAATATCCGGCTCGTACCAAAAACCTGGAAAAATATCTTCATCCATAGTAAAGACTATTCCATCATTATAAAATATATTTCTCCATTCAAATAAGTCATATTCTTCTTCTAATGCTTTATCATCATATAATATGGTTTCCAGGTATTCTTCTTCTAGTGATTCAAGATATTGCCCGAATTCTAAGGAATATTTTATCTCTATCTCATTTAACTTTTCTGGTATGATTTTTTTTACTTCTTCTTCAGGTTTCCCTGCTTCTTCTAAGATTTCTTCTTCAGCAATATCCTTTAAAGTTGTTGCATCTGTTTTATTTACCTGCACCTCTTTATCTTCATGTTTATCTGACTTGCCGTCTGTGACTGCTTCATCCGTATTACATAGTGCTGCAAAGCTTAATAGAGAAATAATAGCCAGAATAACAATAATAATGTAAATTTTATTCTTCTTCATAAGGTGCTCCTAAATTTAGCAATAAATAGTAGAATTTATATTGTTGTAATAGATTATATTATAAAACTTCCATTTCGTATTGGGAATTCTTGAGAGTTTTTTCTCATAATATTTCTACGACGTAGTTATCTTAACTGGCTGGCCACTGTGGACGACGTTAAAACCAGGATTTTAATGTTAAATGAAGAAATTATTATTCCAGAACTAAGTTTTTGAAGTTAATTAAGTTTTACCCTACCGTGCTACTTACTATATATTGGCTGACTATAGCAGACGAAGTTAGAACCTGAATTATTGATTTAGAGAAAGATATTTTTATATCAGAGTTAGTTTCTTGGAATTTATTTATTTTCTTTTTTTATACTTCTTACTTTTTTTTTGAAATAATAAGTTCTAAAATGATAAATTATAATAATATCTCTAATTAAAGGTACAGATTCCAATGAATATATGGGAAAAATATAATACACCCTTTTGGATACTGATCGGTATGTCTATATATTTTTTTATATTAATAGTAGCATATATTGTTTTAAAGTTTGCCTTTCGTAAAAAATTGGGTGATCTCGGGCTGTGGCTAACTTATTTTACCTGGGCAATTCCATTCTGGCTTTTAGGTGAGATAATTCTCATACTAATTATTAAAGGGATTTTTAATTTTCTTTTTTGGATACTGATCGGTTTGTCTATATATATTTTTATATTAATAGTAGCATATATTGTTTTAAAGTTTGCCTTTCGTAAAAAATTGGGTGATCTTGGGCTGTGGCTAACTTATTTTACCTGGGCAATTCCATTCTGGCTTTTAGGTGAGATTACTGCTTACCCGAGAAAGAGAAAAAAGTGGCTTATAAGAAGTGGCTTAAAAGAAGGCCATTCATATCTTGAAGAGGGTATTGGAGTAGGGACTTCACCTATTTTAGCATCTAAAATAGTAAGAGATAATGGAATGGTGTATGCATTGGATAATCATCCGATGCAAATAGCAATGCTATCATTGAGATCTAAGATAAGAAGGATAAAAAATATTAGACTTATTTTATCTGATGCAAGTGAAACTGGTCTGGAAGATAATAGCATAGATACAATTTTTATCTGTGATGCATTTGATGAATTTCCGGATAAGAAGAAAACTACAGTAGAGCTTTACAGAATATTAAAACCTGGAGGGAATTTAACTATTCTGTCGGAGGCAGTAAGGTATGCAAATCAAGCTCAAAGAATTATAGAATCCACAAATCTTTTTAAATTAGTTGAAAGGGATAAAAATTTTATTCAGTTTAAAAAGGAAAGGTAAAAGAATATTTCATAACTTATAGGAAGACTCCTTTGATATTAGACTGGCTGGGGAGGGGGGCCGAACTTTAAGTAATATATAAAAATATAATGGTCCGAGAGAGGGGATTTGGTCTTTCGTCTCGCTTTGCTCGCTGCAGAGCCGCAGACTCCCTCGTTTACACTCAGTCCGTCTTTTCAAGTCCCGTAAAATATGCGCAGGTGGCATATTTTACACAATTTGAATTAAACATCACTTGCCATATTTGGTAAATTTGCTGGTGCGAGAGAGGGGACTTGAACCCCTACAGGTTTTACCCCACTAGATCCTAAGTCTAGCGCGTCTGCCAATTCCGCCACTCTCGCAGAAATGGTGAGCCGTACAGGGATCGAACCTGTGACACCCTGATTAAGAGTCAGGTGCTCTACCAGCTGAGCTAACGGCCCAATTATAAGAAAACTATTCTGGTGCGCCTGGAGGGATTAGTTCTTTCGTCTCGCGTTGCTCGCTCCAGAGACGCACAC
>JAUWQC010000011.1 GCA_030611285.1 bacterium
TGAATTCATACTCATTGGTAAGCCCTTCGCCAGGGATATCGAACTGGATGGTTCCACAGCAAGGGAAATCAACATCGACCAGACTGGTGGTCCAGGGTTCAGTTCCAATAATGAGGCCAGTTGGAGACTTGTCCAAAGCCATATTAGGACGAACAACTGGATTTCCCGCACCGCCTTCCATAGAAACTTCTTTACCATCAATATACATTGTCCAGTTGGCCCAGGTTGGAAATCTATTAAAAGTTATTTCAATAATTTTAGAATGCCAGGACACATCAGTTATCTCAATAGCGGGAGTAGTCTCTTTAGCTGCGGTCTTTTCCTCTTCTTGTTCCTCCTGGGTAACTTCCCCATTCTCTTCAATTAGAACTTCTTCTGATTGAAGAGAATGATTTTTACAGGATATAAGAGAAATTATAAGTAAAATTAATATTAGTATTGGGAGATATCTAAATTTCACTCTTGCCCCTTTTATAACTTTGCTCACACATTCATTGATATATCTATCTATAAGATCATTTATTTTTTAAAATCTTTATATTTTTTTACCAATTCTAAGAATTCTTTGGGTGTCATGATGATTATTGATAAGTTTGCTTGCCTCATAGCTTCTGTCTGAAAGTGTTTACGGTCCAAAGTAATGAGAAAAGCAGCCTTACTCTTCAGAGCGCTTGCAAGTACGTGGCGATCCTTAAGAGCGATAATATCATTATACTGGCTTAGCTTTTCTTCAGTTGGTGGTCCAATAATCTCCGGATTAAGTTTAGCTATTTCTTTATAGAAACGAAGGATAGCATCAGAAGGTAGCTTTTTTCGAATATTTCTCTGAGCCTCTAAAAGAATCCTTCGGGTTGTAACTGCAGAAAAGAGAAGTCCTCTGCAAACTTCCAAAATTAAAGAAGAACCGCCACTGGCAGCCCCTGCGGCGGCAACAAAAATAGAGGCATCCAAAAAAACTTTCTTCTTACCAGTCATATTATAGTTTCCCTTCAGAAAGAAGCCTTTTTACAGTTCTTGCTGTATCTTTGTCTATTTTATCATCTTGTAAAAACTGGGAAATTTCCTTATCAGTGTATTCTCTCAGCTCATCCTCATTAAATTCTCGAACCACAGCAGGTGTAATCTCTATTTTATTTCCCTTTAGAACAAGATTTAGAATAGTATTAGATCCTATTCCGAGTTTCTTGCGAAACTCTATCGGAATGGTGATCTGACCTCTGGATAATGGTTTAACAATTTTAGTCATAAGTTTTTCATGCTCAGCCAATCTAAGTGCCTCCTTATTTCAGATTATCAGTAATACGTATTTATTGTAATACAGAAATACCATTTGTCAATAGTCAAGATTTTGATCATGTTGTTATTCAGTGATATTGTCACCTCCAAGTTATTCAGGGAAAATGTCACCTATGAATACAAGAGAGGAACGATATCACATGACAGCAAAAGAGATGGCAAGACTTAAGGTGTCAGAGAAGCTAATAGAGGGAGGGTTACAATTAAGAAACAATTTTTATTTTTAAAAGTCTTAATAATAGATGTAAAAATAAATTAAAATATTTAAATCATACAGCTAAATAGGTTGTTTTGTTTAGAAACAAAAAAATTTTAATATAATATGATAGAATATTTAATTGAATATTTATAATTTTAAAACTGGAATAAATAAGACTATGCTTTATGAAATAAATAACCAGGATTTAAAAAAAGTTGTTGATATAATACTGGAAAAATTCAATGAAAGCGAAGAAAAAATTAATGATTTAAATGTATTTCCTGTTCCGGACGGAGATACCGGTACCAATATGCTGTTGACTTTAAAGGCGATAAAAGAAGAACTTTTAAAGCTTAAGAATTTTTCTGTAAAAAGTGTTCTGGAGAAAGCTTCATTTGGAGCGTTAATGGGGGCAAGAGGAAATTCTGGTGTAATATTCTCTCAGATACTTAAAGGTTTTTTCGATATAATAATAAATAGTGATAGTTTAAATCTGGATGTAATTAAAGAAGCGTTAAAATCATCCAGAGATATGGCCTACGATTCTGTGCAGAATCCGACTGAAGGAACCATGCTTACTACTGTGAAGGATATTTACAAGTTTGTTGAAAATTTAGCCATTAATACTGATAAAATAAAACCGGTGGAGCTTCTGGATAGAATTATTTCCGAAACTGAAAAATCTGTTGAAAGAACTACTTTTCTCCTGCCGGTGCTAAAGAAAGCCGGCGTAGTAGATGCTGGGGCACAGGGTATTTTAGATATTTTGATTGGAGCCAGAAAGGCTTTAATAGAGATTAATAGCATAAATGGCAGCCTGGAGAGAGAGTTAAGTATGAATGGAAGCGTATCTCCTACACCTGGAAGCAGTAAAAATAATAAATCAAGGAGTAATAGTCTGGATAGAGAATCTAAAGCATATGTTACGCAAGCTGAGGGTAAAAGATTAAAAGAAGTAAAAATGGGTTATGAGATTAAATATACTTATTGTACTGAATTTATGATAAAAGGCAGCGGGATAGATATAGAAAGATTAAGGGAAAGAATTGAAAGTTTCGGCGATAGCGCGATGGTGGTCGGAAATGAAAATCTTGTAAAAATACATGTGCACACAAATCATCCCCACAAAGTTCTTAAAAGAGCATTAAGAGAAGGTACTCTTCATGAAATTCAAATTAATAATATGGAAGATCAGAGGAAAGAAGCAGTAGGAGAAGCAGAACCAGTAGAAGAAAAGATGGAGGAAAGAAGGGCTCTGATAGTGGTGGTTAATGGTGATGGACTGGAAGAGATATTTAAAAGTATTGGTGCGGATATTATTGTAAGCGGGGGACAGAGTATGAATCCATCAACCTATGATATAGTAAAGGCCATAAACAGCGCTGAGGCTGATGAGGTTATTATATTTCCAAATAATAAAAATATTATACTTGCTGCAAACCAGGCAAAAAAAATTGCCAGGAATAAGAGTGTTTATATAATGCCTACCAAAAACATTCCAGCTGGAATATCGGCAATCCTGAGCTATAATCCTGATGCAGGCATGGAAGAAAATAAGTATAATATGGGTGAAGCAGCCAAAAAGACCAAGAACGGGGAAATAACACAGGCAGTGAGGAATGCAAATCTTATGGTTGGTGAAATAAAGAAGGGTGAATATATTGGTTTATCTGATGGCAAAGTAAGAGTAATCTCGGATGATGTTGTGGATGCCACTATAGACCTGGTAAGAGATATTGCAAGTTCTACTGAAGAGGTTATTACCTTTTATACCGGGAAAGATGCCGTACCTGAAGATAATGAGACCATTAAAAAAAAGCTTAAAAAATATTTTCCTAAAATGGATATAGAAATGCATAAGGGGGGACAACCCTTATATTCTTATATATTTTCAATAGAATGATTGCGCTAGATGGTGATGAGCTATTAGAATTATTTCTGGTAAATTAAAGGGTAAAAAACTAAAACCTCCTTCGGATTATAAAATCAGGCCCACTTTAGACAGTGTAAAAGAAAGTATTTTTAATGTTATTGGTGATAGAATAGTGGGGTCAAATGTTTTGGACCTGTTTTCAGGAACAGGCTCACTGGGAATAGAATCTTTGAGCAGGAATTGTAATCTGGTATATTTTGTAGATAAAAGCTTAAAGTCAATTAATCTCATAAAATATAAT
Source organism: bacterium (assembly GCA_030611285.1). Lineage (GTDB taxonomy): Bacteria > Actinomycetota > Humimicrobiia > Humimicrobiales > Humimicrobiaceae > Hydromicrobium. The sequence goes on from JAUWQC010000011.1 coordinate 3,670, forward strand.
ACTGAGTGTTTAAAAGATGACAGTAAAAAGTATAAAATAATTAGAAGTGATGTTTTTGAATTTTTGAAGTTTTATGAAGGTTTGAAGTGGGATATAATCTTTTTAGACCCACCATATGAAATTGAAAGTGGTATAATGAAAAAAATATTCGATATTTTATCAGAAAAAAAAATTACCAGAGCTGATACCCTGATGATATATGAATATTTTTTTAAAAAGGATGCAAGTAAGGAAATAGAAAATTTGAGAAAAATTAAAGAATCACATCTTGGAGATAAAAAAGTAATTTATCTCTCTCCTTATCAAATTTAAGGGATTGGATTGTTTTATGGAAAAGATAGCACTATGCCCGGGAACTTATGATCCTATAACCGAGGGGCACAAAGATATTATTAGTAGATGTTCAAAGATTTTCTGTAAAGTAATAGTAGCCATATCAAAAGATACCAGAAAGAAGCATCTTTATACTACAGAGAGAAGAGTTGATTTTGTAAAGAGGGCGCTAAAAAATCTAAATAATATTGAAGTGATCACGTTTGAGGGGCTGTTGGTGGATCTGGCCAAAAGAGTAAAGGCAACGGTTATAGTCAAGGGTCTCAGAGCTATATCGGATTTTGAGTACGAGTTCCAGATGGCGCAAATAAATAAAAAATTAAATCCGGAAGTAGAGACTATGTTTATGATAACTAATCCTAAATTTGCTTACCTTAGTTCCAGTGCGGTAAAAGAAGTGGCCAGGTTTAAAGGTTGTATAAAAGGTTTGGTTCCAGAGGAAATAGAAAAAGATATAGTTAAAAGTTTTAATAAAGATATTTTTAATTAAAAAGAAATAGATATGGAGAATGGTATGGATGCATTTGAAATTGTGGACCGGATTGAAGAATTTCTTGATAAATGTAAGAGAATTCCATTTTCGTCCAATATTATTGTAAATGAAAATGAGATATATGACCTGTTGGATGAACTGAGGAATATAATGCCTGAAGAATTTAAGCAATCCAGATGGATTGTGAAAGAAAGAGAAAATATGATTGAAGAAGCAAAAAGGTACTCTGAAAGAATAATAAAGGAGGCAAAAGAAAAGGCGGAAGTCCTGGTTAGTGAAACCGAGATACTAAAAGATGCCAATAGAAAATCGGAGGAAATGATGTCTTCAGTAGAAGCAAGAGCAAGGACCATCAGGCTGGAAGCTGAGGATTATGCTGATGAAAAGTTGGCAAATCTTGAAGCTGTATTGCATAAGCTTGTGACTGCAATTGAAAAAGGAAGAGAGCAATTCAGAAGTACGCTGAGTTCAGGTGATAAATGACATGATAAATAATATTTATTGAATAAATATTATTTTATGATATATTTACTTGTTTGAGTTTACTTATAACAAGTTTGTAACAAAATATTCATCAGGAGGATATAGTATTGGCAGTTCCAAAAAGGAAAACATCAAAATCTAAAAGAGACAAGCGTAGAACCCATGACAGACTAAAAATGATAAACATTGTAGATTGTCCCAGGTGTCATAGTAAAAAGATATCACATAGAGTCTGCGAAAATTGTGGTTATTACTCTGAACACGAGATAATAATATTTGAAGAAAAGGGCAAAAGAAAAGAAAGGAAAGAAACCAAAGAAGCAGGCAAATAAAAGTGAAAGTGGACTGTAGAAATATGATTGGAGGTTTGTAATTTGAGTTTGCGAAATTTTTTTTGTCCGGGTTCTGTAGCAGTAATAGGAGCTGCCAGAGAAGAAGGAAAAGTAGGCCGTAATATTTTTGATAATATAATAAATTCGGGGTATAAGGGTAAGTTATTTCCGGTAAATCCTAAAGCAGATAAAATACACGGCATTAAATGTTATCACTCAGTCCTGGATATTCCCGGTGATTTGGATTTAGCTATAATAGTTATTCCGGTAAAGTTTGTATTGCAGGTTTTAGAAGAGTGTTCAAAGAAAAATACGAAATGGGCTATTATTATTTCAGCAGGATTTAAGGAAACCGGAATAGAAGGTGCAAAAAGAGAAAGACAGCTGATCGAAAAAGCAAAGGACTATGGGATAAGAATATTAGGACCTAATTGTCTGGGAATCATTGATACTGAATGCCCCATAAATGCTACTTGGTCACCCCATATGCCTCCCAGGGGTAAGATAGGCTTTATAACGCAATCGGGTGCACTTGGCACTGCTATCCTGGATTGGGCAATTACAAATAAGATTGGTTTTTCAAAATTTGTATCATTGGGTAACAAAGCCGGTATTTCAGAAAATGATTTGTTTAATGATTGGGAGAATGATAAAGATACCGAGGTTATAACAGCATACATTGAAGGTATAACATATGGCAGGGAATTTATCAGGATATCTTCAAAAGTTTCTAAGAAGAAACCTATAATTGTTATAAAGTCGGGAAATACAGATGCCGGAGCCCGGGCAGTGTCATCTCATACCGGTACTCTTGCCGGTTCAGCTAAAGCTTATGAGGCAGCTTTTAAGCAGGCAGGAATAATAAGGGCTAATAACACCAGAGACCTATTCAATTATGCCACGGCTTTTTCATATCAACCATTGCCTAAAGGTAAAAAAGTTGTAATAATAACAAATGCAGGTGGCCCCGCTATCATGGCTGTAGATGAATGTGATAAAAGCAATATATTTCTGGCCAGTTTGGGAAAAGAAACCATAAATAGTTTGAAGGAATTTTTGCCAGAGGCAGCAAATTTTTATAATCCTGTTGATATATTGGGGGATGCGCTGGCAGATAAATACAAAAAGACACTGGAAGTGGTGGTAAAGGATAATAATATTGATGCGGTAGTGGTGCTGCTTACACCACAGGCTATGACTCAACCTTACAGGACAGCCAGGGCAATTGTGGAGGTAATGGAAAATAGTGGCAAAAGTATACCGGTGCTGACCAGTTTTATGGGAGGTTCTGAAGTTAAAAAAGCAATAAAATTCTTAGCTGAAAATAATATTCCAAACTTTGATATTCCAAAAGAAGCAATAGATACATTGAAAGTTATGATGGAGTACACTGATTGGAAATCCAGAAAGAGCTTTCCTATTGAAGATTTTAATGTTGATAGCCGAAGAGTTAAAAAAATATTTTACCAGTGCCAGAATGAAGGCAGATTAAAGTTAGGGGAGATAGAAGCAAGAGAAATTCTGGAGGCGTACGACATAAGAATACCCAAAGCAGAATTAGCCTGTGATATAGATGAAGCAAAAGAAATAGCAGGCAGGATTGGATATCCACTAGTGCTAAAGATTGTTTCTCCGGATATATTACATAAAACTGATGTTGGCGGTGTTAAGATTGGAATAGATAATGAAAAAGAACTGGAGGGAAATTATAACCAGATTCTTTTTAGCGCAAGCAAATATATACCTGATGCAAATATACGCGGTATTCTGGTTCAGGAATTTATTAAAGATAAAAAAGAGACTATTATTGGAATGAGCGAAGACCCGCAGTTTGGGCCTATGATTATGTTTGGACTTGGTGGGGTATATGTTGAGGCACTTAAAGATGTATCTTTTAGAATTGCTCCTTTAAGCAGGCAGGTTGCCAGGGAGATGGTAGAGGAAATAAAGACTATTAAATTGCTTAAAGGCACAAGAGGTGAAGATCCTTCAGATATTGATAGTATAATTGAAATCATACTTAGAGTTTCTCAGCTGGTTATAGATTTTCCAGAAATATTAGAAATGGATATAAACCCCTTATTTGTAAAAAAACAGGGAGAAGGCTCTATAGCTGGAGATGTAAGAATAAGAATAGGAGGTTAAAATGGTTCCGTTATTTTTTGTTTCAAATCAACCTTTTTCTGGCAAGAGTTCGATGTGTGTAGGTGTAGGAAAATTATTTACTGAAAAAGGCCTGAAAGTAGGATATATGAAACCGGTGGGGACGTTGCCAACCCGGGTAGGAGGAATAAATACAGATGAAGATGCACAATATATCTCAAATATACTGGACGTAAAAGAAGAACTTGAGGATGTATGTCCTATTGTGTTAACCCAGCATTACACTAGAGAAGGCCTGAGAGATAAAAGTTTTTCTAAAGGGTTTGTGGATTTAATTGCTAAAGCTTACCACAGAATTCAAAAGGGTAAGGATGTTGTAATTTTAGAAGGGGCTAAAAGTGTTGAGGACGGCTACTTATTAGGGATATCTTCAGATAAAATTTGTGAAAAATTGGGCGCTAAAGTAATTATGGTAATTAAATATAGCTCTGAAATTGTAGATCAAGTTCTTTATTCAAAGGAATTTTTAGGAGATTACCTGAGTGGTGTAATCATAAATTGGGTTCCAAGAAGCCAGATGAACTACCTCGAAGAATTGATAGTTCCATTCCTGACAAAAGAGGGAATAGAAGTTTTTGGATATATAGCTTCGGACAAGGTGCTATCTTCTGTAAGTGTAAAGGAAATGTCCGAGCTTTTAGGCGGAAAGATAATTTGCGCTGAGGACAAAGTTAATGAATTGGTAGAGACATTTATGGTTGGAGCTATGGGTCAGGAACAGGCACTTAAATTTTTTAGAAGAAAGGCCAATAAAGCAGTTATAACCGGTGGAGACAGGGCGGATGTTCAGCTTGCAGCTCTGGAAACACCTACTAAATGTATTATACTTACAGGTAATTTTCAGCCAAGCACTATAGTTCTGGGAAGGGCTGAAGAATTAGGAGTGCCTATGATTCTGGTTGATTATGATACACTTACCACAGTAGAGAAAGTTGAGGAAATTATAGGTCATGTAAGATTTCATGAAATTAAAAAAATAGATAAAATAGTTAAAGTGGTGAGGGAGTATATAGATATAAATAGATTACTGGAAATTTCAAAAAAATAACTACAGTTAAAATCAATTATGGCGCAGTTTAGTTCAAATAATTATTCAATAGTTATAGATGCAATGGGGGGAGATTTTGCTCCTGAAGAGGTTATTAAGGGTTCTATAGAAGCCAGAGCAGCCTTTAGAGTAAAAATTAAACTGGTTGGAAATAAAGATAAGATAAAAAAGGTTGCAGCATCCAGCCAGTTAAATCTTAATGGTATAGAGATTGTTCCAAGCTCTCAGGAAGTAAGTATGAACGAACCCCCATCAGAAATACTAAAGAAAAAAAGAAATTCCTCAATTTTTATAGGTTCAGAACTCGCATCAAGGAGTCAGGGGGATGCTTTTCTCTCTGCTGGTAATACTGGCGCGGTTATGGCCTGCTCTCTTTTTAATATGAAAAGAATAGAAAATGTATTAAGACCCGCTATTGCAGTGGTAATACCTTTATCGGATAGGAAATTTGTATTAATTGATGCTGGAGCCAATGCTGATTGCAAACCTCAATACCTGAAGCAATTTGCTATAATGGGAAAAATTTATTCCGAGAATATTCTTGGAATAGACAATCCAAGAGTAGCTCTGGTTAATATTGGCGAGGAAGAAAAGAAAGGGAGCGAACTGGTGGTTGAAAGTTACAGATTACTTAAAAGTTATCCTAAAATTAATTTTATTGGAAATATAGAAGGCAGGGAACTGTTTGAGGGCGCAGCAGATGTGGTAGTTTGCGATGGGTTTGTAGGAAACGTAATATTGAAGTCAGCTGAGGGTCTGTCAAACTTCTTTTTTGGTGAAATAAAACAAATCTTGACTTCGGGTTTACTGGCCAAACTTTCAGCTTTAGAGCTCAGGAACTCTTTTACTACGATGAAGAAGAAGTTTGATTATGAAGAATATGGAGGAGCGCAACTTTTAGGGTTAAACGGCCTGGTTATTATTTCTCATGGAAGCTCAAAGTCCAGAGCAATTAAAAATGCCATAAAAGTAGCCATAGAAGGTTTAAAAACAAATTTAACCAGGAAGATTAATGAAGAAATTAATAGTATAAATTAAAACAATAGTAACAATTAAAATAATGGTAAAAGGAGTAAGAATGGAAAATTTTGATAAGCTTAAAGAGATTTTAATTAATGTACTTGGCGCTAAGGAAAAAGATGTTAAAGCTGAAAGTAAATTTGTTGATGATCTGGGAGCTGACTCACTGGATTTAGTAGAACTTATTATGGCATTTGAGGATAAATTCGGGATAGAAATAAGTGACGAAGATGCTGAAAAAATTGTTACAGTAAAGGATGCTCTGGATTATATTAATGCTCATTCTAAAAAATAGTTTTAAATATAGAAAAAAAAAGTTTTATAGTTATATAAGGTGAGGAAATTTACTTAATGAACGATGAAGATGTCCTGAAGAGAAAAGTAAGAGGCTGGTTAAAAAGTTTGGGAATTAATACTGCAGATTTGAAAATTTATATACAAAGTTTAACTCACAGATCTTTTGTCCATCAGATAAATATTAAATCACGGGGGAACGAACAGCTGGAGTTTTTGGGCGACAGTGTACTTTCCTTTATTATTACATCATATTTATATAAAAAATACAGCAATTTTACTGAAGGGGAAATGGCTAAAATAAGAGCAGTTTTAATCAGTGGAGCGACGCTGTTAAAAATAGCCAGAGAAATAAAAATAGACCAGCAGATACTTTTAAGTGAAAATGAAGAGTGCTGCAAGGGAAGGAAAAAAATATCTATTTTAGTTGATAGCGTGGAAGCTCTTATAGGTGCTATTTACATTGATAAGGGAATTGATTTTACTTTTAATTGGGTCCTGAAAAGATATGAAGATAAAATTAAAGAAAATATTAAAGCCCCTGAAATTGTAGATTATAAAACTTACCTTCAGGAAGCTATTCAAGCGGATTATTCTAAACTTGCAACATATAAGCTGGTTAAATCCGTAGGTCCTGATCATAATAAATCATTTTATTCAGTGGTAATGATCGGTGATGAAATAATTGGCATGGGCGAAGGAAAAAGTAAAAAAGATTCTGAACAGGATGCTGCAAAAAATACTTTAAAAACGCTATATAATTTAAATTTATAATTTTTATTTAGGAAATTAAAGTTGTACTTAAAGAATATAACACTCCAGGGTTTTAAATCTTTCAAAAACAAAAGTCAATTATTTTTTGAGCCCGGGATCAGTGTAATTGTTGGGCCCAATGGAAGCGGTAAAAGTAACGTAGCGGATGCTATCTCCTGGGTTCTGGGCGAGCAAAGCCCGAAATCACTTCGCGGGAGCTCAATGGGAGATATAATTTTCAAGAGTAAAGATGAAGAAATGGGAATTGCTGAAGTTTCTCTAATGTTTGATAACTCAAATAAATTATTTAATACAGAGTTCAGGGATGTTAAATTCACCCGCAGGGTATTTACGAGAGGAGGCAGTGAGTATTTTATAAATTCTTCACCCTGTAGACTAATAGATATACAGGAGCTTACAGCAGACAGTGGGATAGGGAAGGGCTTGAATATTATTATAAATCAGGGACAGATTAATGAAATTGCGGTGCTTAAGCCCATTGAAAGAAAAGCTGTAATAGAGGAGATACTGGGAATATCAAAACATAAAAACAGGAGAGATAAATCCCTGAGTAAGCTTCAAAAAGTAAAAAATGATATCGATAGGATAGACGATTTGATGGAAGAAATAAAAAGGACAATGGATCCTCTTGAAATTGAAGCAAAAAGAGCACAAAAACATGCTGAAATTTTCAATTTACTCAAGGATGAGGAAATTTCTCTTTTTATTGCTCATCTTAACCATTTAAATAATGAATGGGAAAGTGAAAACGAATCTTACAGGAAAAATAAAGATGAGTTAAAAGAAATTGCAAGCAAAATTTTAAGCGCAGAAAAGGAGAAGAATGATCTTCTAAAACTCGCTAATAAGAAGCAGGATGAGTACGAATTCTGGAAAAATAAGATTGACTGGTTTAATTCAGAAAAAAACAGACTCGAAAGTATCACAGCTCTAATTGAAAGTAAAAAGAATGTATTCAGCACGTTATATAATATGTTGGATCTAAAGTTTACAAGCGGTATGAAAAATATAAAGGAGCCGCAGGCCCCATTAGAGAAAGACAGAAATGGTATTGATATATCTTCGCTGCAGAGAATTTCAAATGGGCTTAAAAGGATTGATGGCCTGCTCCTGAAATTTTTAGAAAATTTAAAGAAAACATTAAAAGATAAAAATACTATCGATTATGTTGAAAATGAAGGAAATTTAATTATAGAAGAGATAAAGAAATTATATAAGATAATTGAAACCAGCCAGCGAGGTAAAGATGCGGTAAGCAAAAAAGAATCTCGAAAAGGAAATGAGAAGAAAATCGATAATTTTAAGAAGAGACTGGACCGGATTAGAATCATAAAGAATATTTGTATGACAAACCTGGGAAGGGCTAGAAAGATTCATTCAATTACAGGTGGCTATCTATCAGTTTCAGAGGATATAAAAAACAAAATTTACCTGGAATTTGAAAGAAGAAGCAGTTTAGTTTCAGGCAGTCAGGATAAAATAAATGAACTTGGCAGCAGATTAAACCAGCTAAATATCTCTAGATCAAACCTGGAGAACAGTATATATAAAATCGACTTAAAGAAGGAACAAATAAAGGAAAAGGTAGAATCTATTACAGAGAATATTGTAGATAATTATAATTTATCAATTGATTATGCATTAAAAAGCTACAATCCAAGCGGTGACACTGGACAGTCCGAAGTTAAAGTAAAAAGGTTTAAAAATGAAATAAAGAAATATGTAAACATTAATCCCAATGCCGCAATTGAATATAACAGGATAAAAAAAAGATTCGACTTCCTGGCTGAGCAGAGGCTTGATCTGGTTGAAAGCAAAAAAAACCTGGAGGAATTAATTAAGGATATGAATGAAAGGATAGCTGACTATTTTTTTAAAAAATTTGATGAAATCAACCAGTGTTTTAAAAACTATTTTAAGATTCTATTTCCCTTAGGTGAGGGTGAAATGCAGCTTGAAAAAATTGATAGCGAAAGCAATGATGAAATAGGTGTAGATCTGAAAGTAGATATTGGTAATAATAAGTTTGTCCCTCTTTCATTGCTATCTGGAGGAGAGAAAACTTTAGTTTCTATTGCATTTCTTTTTTCTATTTATTCGATAAATTCATCGCCTTTTTATGTTTTTGATGAAATAGATGCTGCTCTGGATGATGTAAATATTAGCAGATTTCTGACCCTGGTGAAGAAATTTTCTGAAAAACAGCAGATAATAATAATTACTCACCAGAAACGAACAATGGAAGTTGCAGATACCATTTATGGAGTAACTATGCAATCCAACGGGGTTTCCAAAATAATTTCTGAAAAGATCGGGAAAAAATATGCAGAAGTTAATTAAAAATTTAAGTTATATCTGGAATAAGTTTAAAAATGACCGCAAGTCATTCTGGGACGAGCTGGAAGAACAGATGGTAACCGGTGATATCAGCATTAATACTACCACCAGGATATTAGAAGAAGTAAAAGACTATGTTTACCGTGAAAATATAAATAACCTTGAAAAGGTAAAATCTTTGCTGAGGCAGCAAATTATAGAAATTCTTAAAAGCGATGGAGATAGTAAATTAAATATATCATCCAGACCTCCCACAGTATTCCTGATAGTGGGAGTAAATGGTGTAGGTAAGACCACCTCTATTGCAAAATTAGCTAATATGTTTAAAAAGAATGGAAAAAAGGTTTTGATATCAGCAGCTGATACTTACAGATCAGCTGCAGTAGAACAAATGCAATATTATGCTGAAAAATTGGGAATGGATATGGTTTACCACCAGAAGTTTTCTGACCCGGGGGCAGTAGTTTATGATAGTGTAGAAAAAGCAAAGGCCAGAGGAACCGATCTGGTAATAATTGATACTGCAGGAAGAATGCAGACTTCGTATAATCTTATGGAGGAACTTAAAAAAATAAAAAAAGTAATCAGCAGGAGAATAGAGAGGGAAGTTGATGAAATACTGCTTGTAGTAGATTCTACTACCGGTCAGAATGCCAGAAATCAGGCAGAATTATTTAACAATTCATTAAATCTGACTGGAATTATTTTAACTAAAACCGACAGCACTTCTAA
>JAUWQC010000272.1 GCA_030611285.1 bacterium
CCAGGGTAAACCTGCTATTTAGGCTTCCCAGGTTTAGCGACAAAATCATTATAAATAATATTAAAAAAATTCCTACACTTTTTGCTTTTCCGCTTTGTATCATATTTCCTATATTTCCCTACAGAATATCTTTTTCTTTTGCATTTTTTATCTTTAACTGGTAACTGGCTAACCGGCTAACTAACTAACCAAATTCACTTCTTCTCCGCTCCCAATATAATAAATCCCCCCAAAATACCAAAAACTATATTAGGTGCCCAGGCTGCCAGAGCTGGCATCAATATATCTCCTCTTCCCATGGATCTGGTAGTGGAAAGGAGGACATAATAAAGTAAAACCAGGACAATACTGATGATTACTCCGGTAGCTTTGCTCCCTCGCTTTACCCGCAGTCCTAAAGGCACTCCCAACAGCACAAAGATTAGTCCGCTAAAGGGGATAGAATATTTCATATAGAGGTCTACTTCAAAATTATTAGTATCTGCCCCGGCTTTTTGTAAAATATCTATCTGCTGTCTTAGCTCTTTACTGCTCATCTCCTGGGGGGTCCTCTGATTTTTAAAGAATTTTTGCAGGTCTTCCTTGACAATTATATCCATATTTGTAAAACTCATTTCGTAAGTAATCTTACCTTCTTCATCATAATTATAAATAGTACCATTTTCCAATTTCCAGGTATCGACTACCCACTGACCTTTCTTGGCGGTTATCGTTCGGGGAAATTTTTCCCGAGTCATTTCATAGATCATAATGTCCTGCATAATCATATTCTTTTCGTCTAATCGATTAATATAGAAGTAACGGTTTTCAGCATCACGGAAAAACACGTTTCGTCTGATGTTAGGCGGACCTTTCTTTAATACAATTTCCCGGATGATATTTTGTGAAATATGATTAGCCTCGGGGACGATATAATCATTAATCACAAAAGCTAAAATGCTGATAGCCAAAGCAGCAGCCAAAAAAGGAATCATTATTCGGCGCAGGCTTATCCCCCCCGCTCTCATGGCAGTTATTTCACCGTTTGTAGATAAGCGGCCAATAGCCAATTCACTGGAAGCCAATAAAGAGATAGGGAAGGTTACCACCAGAAATGCCGGAAGGCGATAGACTAATAATTTAACAATATAGGGCCACGCCACCTTCTTATTAATTAACATAATAGTGAGAGCGGCAACAGCCAGAGCCACAAAACTCATTACTTCCTTTACGATATAACGGTCTAATACCTTAGGTCGCGGAATTTTTCCGATTGATATATTTATAACCATCACCCCTGTACTCTAAACATTTTTATAAGTATAACACATTTTTATTTTTTACAAAAATTAATAAATGACAAATTTGGTGCCAGGCACAAAACTTGTCATTGTAAACTTATCAACTATTTCCATGAAAAAATTATTTTTGAAAAAAGCAGGATTTTTAATAATTTTGTAGTATATATAATTTATTATAGTAAAAATATTTAATTTAAGGAGATCTCTTGTGCATACCCATAAATCATTAAAGTTGGCTATCTTAGCTTTATTTGCTACAACTCTTGTTATTTTTTCCGGATGTGCGGGTACAGCTCCACCCATAAATCACGCCCCT
>JAUWQC010000040.1 GCA_030611285.1 bacterium
TGCGCTCTTTCTATAGCTTCCAATACTACTTCTTCAGAGACTTCTTTGCCGCTTGCCTCTACCATCAATATTGCTTCTTCTGTCCCTGCTACCACTATATTTATAATACTTTCTTCAATCTCACTATAAACTGGATTCACTATCCATTTTTCACCTACTTTAGCAATTCTGACAGCGCCTACTGGTTCTTCAAATGGTATATCTGATATACATAAAGCCATCGAAGTTCCATTTATTACCGAAATATCATAAGGATTAATCTGATCAAACGAAATAACTGTGGCAATTATTTGAATTTCATTTCTTATATTTTTATCAAATAATGGTCTTAGAGACCTATCGGTCAATCTTGAGTTAATGATTGCTTTATCACTGGCTCTTCCTTCTCTTCTAAAAAATCCTCCGGGTATTTTACCTGCAGCGTACATTCTCTCTTCAACATCAACTACAAGGGGTAAAAAGTCTACATTATCAGCTGGCTTATGATTCATAACTGCAGTGATTATAACTCCATTTCCACCGAATTTAACCAGGACTGAATTAGCCTGTTTGGCTATTTTACCAGTAAAAAACGACATTTTCTTTCCGTCAATATCAATTTCACATTTTCTTTCCATTTATATATTATATTCTCCTTCAAGCTACTAAAATAAACAAAACTATTTAAATATAGATCTATTTCCTTAAACCTAATTCTTTAATTATTTTTTTATATCTGCCCATATCATTATTTTTTAAATATTCCAGAAGTCTTTTTCTTTTACCCACCATAATAATCAGACCTCTCCTGGAATGATGATCCTTTTTATTCGCCTTCAAATGTTCATTAAGCCTGTTAATCTTTTGTGTAAGAATAGCTACCTGAACTTCAGAAGAACCGGTATCATTCTCATGAGTTTTAAATTTTTCAATAACCTTTTTTTTATCTTCTTTGACTAAAGTCAACTTTTTCCACCTCCTCAAAATTATCCGTACTATAATTTATCATAACCACATACTAATTACAATTTAATTACATTCCAGTATTTACCCTTTTCATAACCGAAAATATCCTAAAAACTTTTTAAAATCCCCTAAACGCAGTCCAGTTTCATTAACTTTTTATTTTAAAATATTTTTTAGCATATTCTAAATCCATTTTCATCTGGCTGATTAATTTATCTTTACTTTCAAATGCAATTTCGTTTCTTAATCTTTCTAAAAAATTAATTCTTATTTTTCTTTTATACATATTACCTCTGAAATTGATTATAAAAGCTTCAATCCATTTTTTCGATTCTTTGAAAGTTGGTTTGTCCCCGATATTTATAATGGCTGGAAATACTTTATTTTCATTACCGTTAATCTCAACAGTACCCAGATAAACACCATCTTTTGGAGCAATAAAATCCTCATAAACATCTATATTGGCTGTAGGAAATCCTAATCTCCTCCCCCTACCGGCTCCTCTAACTACAACTCCTTCTACTTGTGGATTCCTCCCTAACAAATTCTTTATTTTTTTTATTTTGCCTTCAGAGTAATATTTTCTTGCATTGGTACTTGAAATTGTCTCTCCCTTTATTCTCAGGAGAGGTAATACATTCACCTCTATATTGTAAGACTCAAAAAATCTTTTCAAGAAAGATACATTCCCCTCTGCTTTAAAGCCAAAACGAAATCCACTTCCTACAAAAATTTCCTTTACATGAAATTTTCCGATAAGTATATCCTTGCAAAACTGCCCCGGTTTCAACATAAAAAAATTGGAATCAAAATTAGCAGTTACAATAAAATCAACTCCTAAACTATCAATAATTTTTATTTTTTCCTCATAAGAAATTATGAGTTTTTTATGCATCTCACTTTTTATTACATTCAGCGGAGGTTTATTAAATGTCAGAGCTATACTGGCGCCGCTTATTTTTTTCGCCCTTTTGACACAAGCTTCAATTATCTTTTTGTGTCCAAGATGCACTCCATCAAAAAAACCAATCACAATTACTGAATTTTTATCCTTAAAGTAGCTATTATTTATTTTTTTTAATTCTAATAATTCTGACAATTTTATACCCCGCTGCTTAGAAAAATTTCAAACTATTAGATTTTATTCAATTAGCGAAAAATTACAATACTTTTAGTTAAACCCGGTTTCTTACTCTTAACATCAGAAATTACATTTTCACTTAAAATCTCATGTACGGCTATTATATTTTCACCACTATCTTTAATCTTTATAAAGATTCCCTTTTTTAATAAATCATTATCTTCGGTCCTGGCAAACTCCACCATTCCACCATCAACCGGGTGGCCATTCACTATATGGCATTTATATTTGTCTTTTATGTAAAAGCTTGGATTTTTGTCCAGTAATCTTTCAATAGATATTATATATGAGCTGGATTCTAAATCACTTTTTTTAAATTTTCCTTTCAGAAAATCTTCAACAACAATACTGCTGTCCAGTTTAAAATCATTAATTTTGGTTCTTTTTAATCCTTTTATGGAAGCGCCGCACCCTAATAAATTTCCAATTTCATAAGCCAGAGATCTGATATATGTGCCTGAACTGCAATTTACTTTTACAGTAAGCAAATCGCTATTTAGAGAAATGAGTTCTAAATTATGAATATTTACCATTCTAGGTTTCAAATCTATACTCTGCCCTTTTCTTGCAAAATCATATGATGGTCTGCCTTTATACTTTACCGATGAGTATATGGGTGGCATCTGTTTAATTTTTCCGGTAAATTTATTTAGAATACTGGATATTTTCTTAATATCTATGTTTGTAATCTTACTTCTGGTTAAAACCTTGCCATCAAGATCCCAGGTATCAGTAATTACACCCAGTTTTACATCTGCAATATATTCTTTGTTAAAAGATAAAAAATAATTGAATAGTTTGGTAGCTTTATTTATTAAAATAATAAGCAGGCCTTCTGCTATAGGATCCAGTGTGCCAGCATGTCCAATTTTTTTTAAAAAAAAACTCTTTTTATTCGCCTTATAATATCATAAGAAGTTGTATCTGGTAATTTATTTATCAATATTATTCCATTAAAATCTTCCAGCAGACGAGATTTATTATTAATACTGCTCATAATTTAAATATTATTTTTTATAGATTTTTTTAAATTATTAATTATAGTTCTCAAATTTCCATTATCAGAGTAAGCAGATGCCATCCTGTGGCCGCCGCCTTTAAAATTACTGGCAATCTTATATAAGTCAATATCACTATCAGAAGTGCGAAGACTTATTTTAAAACAATTTCTGCCGGTTTGCTTTATCAGAGCAGCAACCTTTACCATCTCTACGCTCCTCAGCAGGTTAATAGCCCCATCTTGAGCAGAATATGGTAAATTTAGTTTTTTAAAATCTTTTTCTAGAACATATGAGTATATCAAGCCACAAGACTCCACATATTTGATTCTTTTAAAAATCAGCTGAATTAATTTAAACCTGGCCAGAGGTTCATTCTCGTATATATTTCTATAGATTTCGCAAGGAGACAGATTAAATTTCAACAGCTCACTTACTACTTTATGAACAGCATAATTAGTGTTATTGTATTGAAATTTACCGGTATCTGTCAGTATCCCCACATAAATACCCAGGGCTATTTTATGATCTAAAAATTTCTTGTAATGCCTGTCTATCAGCTCATATAAAATCTCAGAAGTTGCAGATTTTTTGGTATCTACAATATTTATATGACCAAAATTAGTGTTCTTAGTATGATGGTCTATATTTATTATATACTTTACATTATCTTTTAATTTTTTAAAATTTATATTCATTCTATTTTCATCTGAACAATCCAGACAAAAACAAATATATTCTTTACCGCTGATATTTATTTCTTCTAAATCTTTTTTAATCTTATTAAAATAAGGCAAAAATTTATATTGATAAGGCAATTCACTATTACAAACCGCTACTACATTCTTTTTCAACTGTGATATTAATTGGTATAAGGCTGCTTGCGAACCTAATGAATCTCCATCCGGATAGGTATGAGTGATAATTAAAAAATTATCATTGCCGTTTATTATTTCTGATGTCTTATTATACAACTTGTTTATATCCAATTAAGTTACCTGCTCAATGTCACTTATCTTTATCCAGAGTTTCCAGTATTTTTGATATTTTTATACCATTATCAATAGACTTATCATATAAAAATCTTATATTAGGTATATTTTTTAACTTTAATCTCCCCTGCAAATTTTTTTTTATAAAGCCGCAACAATTTTTTAACCCCTCCAGACTCCTGTTTATTTCATCCTCATCGCCCATAATGCTAACAAAAACATCCAACCATTTAAAATCAGCAGATAATTTTGTACCGGTGATAGTTATAAACCCTATTCTGGGGTCTTTTGCTTTGGTATTTATAATGAAACTTATTTCTCTTCTTAGATCTATCTCAGCTTTTCTTGTTCTATCCACATAAATCACGACCATATCAAAGATTATCTCTCTTCATAAAATTCCAGTATATCCTCTTTTACGATATCCTGAAAATCTTCCAGCCTAATACCACATTCATATCCTGATGAAACTTTTTTAACATCTTCTTTGAACCTATGAAGAGCTGCAACTTTTCCTTCATGGATTAATTTTTCATCTCTTATGACATTTACTAAATTACCTCTCT
The DNA here is from genome assembly GCA_030611285.1 of bacterium. Lineage (GTDB taxonomy): Bacteria > Actinomycetota > Humimicrobiia > Humimicrobiales > Humimicrobiaceae > Hydromicrobium. The sequence continues at coordinate 4,643 of JAUWQC010000040.1, forward strand.
CAACTTCACCTTCCAGAATATAAGAACCAGCAACTATCCCTACTTTCGGTAGTTTAAATATTTCCCTGACCTCAGCTTTTCCCTTATTAATTCTTTTTACTTCAGGTTCCAGCAAGCCTTTAAAGGCAATGGTAATGTCATCAATTAATTTATAGATAACATCATAAGTCCTGACTTCCACATTTTCCTTTTTATGCAATACATCTGCTTTTTGAGTGGGAACTACGCCAAAACCAACTACAATTGCATTTGAAGCTGCTGCTAACAGAATATCGCTTTCAGTTATAGCCCCAATTGCTTTATGTATTATATCAATCTTTATTTTCTCTTCTTTTATATTATTTAATGATTTTTCTACTGCATCAAGTGAACCACCGGAATCTGCTTTAAGAATTATTTTTAATTTCTTTATCTCATTTTCTTTTACCAATTCAGACAACTTTTCTAAAGTTAAACTTCTCCTTGAATCCGCAACTTTCATCATTTTTCTCTCATATTCTTTTCTATTTAAAAGCTCTTTAGACACTTTTTCATTTTCAACTATAAATAATTTATCTCCAGCTTTCGGCACCGAAGGAAAACCTATAATTTCAACCGGTTGTGACAGAACTGCTTCCTTCACTTTTTTACCATTTTCATCTCTGATCAACCTTACTCTTCCAAACGAATCACCTGTAACAAAAGAGTCCCCTACTTTTATTTTTCCTCTCTTTATTATAACTGTACCCACAGGGCCTAAACCTTTATCCAGTCTCGATTCAATTATAATTCCAATACCTCCAGAATTTGGGTTACCTCTTATTTCATTTAAATCTGCGACCAGTAAAATCATTTCCAGAAATTCTTCCAGATTAGTCTTTTTCTTAGCAGAAATCTCTATACAAATAGTATCTCCGCCCCACTCTTCCGGAACCAAATTGTACTCAGTAAGACCTTTCTTTATCTTATCAGGATTTGAATTTGGAAGGTCAATTTTATTAATAGCAATAATAATAGGGGCACCGGCATCCTTTGCATGATTTATTGCTTCCACTGTTTGGGGCATAATACCGTCATCAGCAGCAATTACAATCACAGCAATATCAGTAACCCTTGCCCCTCTGGCCCTTATAGATGTAAATGCTTCATGCCCAGGCGTATCTATGAATGTAATTTTCCTCCCCTTGTAGTCAACCTGGTAAGCACCTATATGCTGGGTTATTCCACCCACCTCACCAACTGCAACACTGGTTTTTCTAATGACGTCAAGTAGTGTTGTTTTTCCATGATCTACATGTCCCATTACTGTTACAATCGGAGGTCTGGGCTCTAAATCTTTTTCAGAATCCTTATAAACTTCGCCTAACTTCTCTTCAAAACCTACAATATGATATTTGAAGCCATATTCCTGAGACAGGTACTCTATTAAGTCCTTGCTCAGGGACTGGTTTATATTAATAATCTCACCCATATTAAATAACAGAGTGATCACCTCAATTGAAGGAACATTTATTTTTTCTGATAACTTTTTTATAGTTATTCCTTCTGAGATTTCTATTACTTTTTTTATTTCAGGCCTTTTCTTTAATTTCTTTTCTAAAACTTTGTTTTTTTCTTTTAAGGCTTTCTCTCTTTTTACCTTCTCGCCAGAGACAATTTTCTTCTTTAGAATTACTTTAGCCTTTAGTCTTCCTTCCTTCTCCTCTTTATCAAGCTCTTTATCAATTACACTCTTAATACTTGATTTTTTTTCTTCTTCCCAACCTATTTTTGCCTTTGGTTTCTCTACAACTTCTACTGGCCGGGCAGTCTTTGGTTTTTCTTTTGCTTTAATTTCAATCTTCTTTTTAGTTTTAGCTGCTGATACAACTTTTTTCTTTGCTTTAAGTTCAACTTTTTTCTTCTTTTTATCTTTTACTTCCGGCTTTTTAGCTTCTTTGATTGGCCTTGTGGCTTTAGATTGAGGTTTACCTTCAGGCTTGATTTTGATCTTTTCTTTTAACTTATCCTTCTTTAAGTTTTTTGACTCAGCCATATCTTTTTTCTTAATTTTATTTTTACTATCTTCTTTTTTAGGATCCATAACCCTTTAGAACTAACTGTAATTTACTATTGATATTTATAATAATTGAAAATTTACCGGTCATTTTTTATATTTTTCAGCTTATAGTTACTGGTTAACTCCAATATCTTCTCCTTTGCTCTTCAATCTTTCTTCTCTAGCTTCATCTAATTCTTCCTCAAATTGTTTTTTACTTTTTATGTCAACCTTCCAACCAGTTAATTTAGCGGCCAGCCTTGCATTCTGACCTTCCCTTCCTATTGCTAAAGAAAGCTGATCACTTGAAACTATAATTAATGCGAACTTCTTATCTTCGTCAGTTAGCACTTTTAAAACTCTTGCCGGGCTCAGAGAATTTTTTATAAAAGTTACAATATCATCACTATATTCTATAATATCTATTTTTTCTCCTCCTAATTCCTCAACAACCATTTTAACCCGTGAACCTTTAGGACCTACACACGCTCCTACAGGATCCACATTTTTCTCATTTGAACTAACAGCGATTTTAGTTCTATAACCTGCTTCCCTGGCAACACTTTTTATTTCTACGATTCCTTCATAAATTTCAGGTACTTCTAATTCAAATAACTTTCTAATTAAACCAGTATGCGTCCTGGATACTATTACCTGAGGTCCTTTTGTTGTTTTCCTTACATCTGAAATATAGCACTTTATCCTTTCGCCATGTCTATATCTCTCCCTTGGAACCTGCTCATACGGTGGAAGTAATGCCTCTACTTTACCCAAATCTACCAGAGTAAATCTAGTATCACTTTGCTGGATTATGCCAGTTACCAAATCTCCTACTCTGTCTTTAAATTCTTCATACATAATCTCCCGCTCTGCTTCCTTAAACCTCTGTCTTATTACTTGTTTAGCAGTTTGTGCAGCAATTCTTCCAAAATTATCCGGTGTAACTTCTACCTCATTTTTCTTAATACTATCCTTTGCTGTTTCATCTTCACTTTCAACTTCATCTAAAACCTTAAATAATTTTATCTCACCCGTTTTCACGTTTATATCTGCCCGGCAATCATATTCTACCTTATAATTTTTTTTATAGGCTGAAACAAAGGCAATTTTAAGAGCTTCTATTATAATATCCATCTTTATGCCTTTTTCCTTTTCTAATTCTACTAATGCTGCCATTAATTTTTTATTCAACCCAATCACCTGTTTATAAAAAAATTTAACCTAAAAAAAAGTGGGGCTCGCCCACTATTTTTTAACTATTCACATTAAAATTTCTTGAAGAGAGTATATCACAAAACAAAAAATATTCAATTAGCGCTTTTTATGGATGTTGTTATTCAGTGATATTGTCACCTCCAAGTTATTCA
>JAUWQC010000171.1 GCA_030611285.1 bacterium
TATGATGATGATATAGAAAAATCGATAAACAAAATATCTACTCAAATTAAGGGAAAACTACCCAAAAGATTCATTTCCTTAAGGGTTTTAGAAGAAGATGAAGACTTTTATGGATATTTGAAGGATAAAAAAATAATTGGAAAAGCTAAAGAAAACTTAAAAAACCATCCAAAGGTTGCAGAAGATATATCTATAACCAGATATGGCACAGCATCATTTATAGCGAAAAAGGTTACTCAAATAACTCCTCTAGAAAAAGGGAAAAAAATAGAGGAGAAGCTTGATAAAATCTTTTTGCATAAACTCTGGGGTCCATTTACTACTGTTTTATTCCTTCTTATCATTTTTGGGATATTATTATATCTTGGCAATTTTATGCAAGGAATTCTTATGGGCTTGACAGAGAATCTTTTATCTTTTTTTACTGTAACAGACAAATCTATCGTCAATATGATATTGGTTCAAGGTTTAACTGGACTTGCAGCCGGTGTTTCTATTGCTTTACCCTATGTGTTTTTGTTTTATTTGATTTTGGGCCTATTAGAAGATGTGGGCCTTCTCTCCAGATTTATTGTGAATGCAGAAAGATTTTTAAAAAAATTAGGATTACCTGGAAAGTCATTTATTCCTTTAATATTAGGATTAGGTTGCACTGCACCAGCATGTAGAGCTTGCAGGGTCTTATCCAGCAGAAAAGAACAATTTCATACCGCCTCATTATTCGCTTTCATACCTTGTTCCTCAAGAATTGCCATAATAATGGGAATAGTTGGGTTTTATGGAGGTATAAAGTTAGCTTTTTCTGTTTTTGCTACTTTACTTTTTGCTGGTTTAATTTGGGCTTTTGGAATAAAAAGAATTATTCATATAAAGAGTGAACCATTGCTTTTAGAACTGCCTCCTTATAGAAAGCCCTTGATTAAAAACGTTCTTGCTAAAAGCTGGATTAGAATGAAGGAATTTGTATACATAGTTATACCCTTGTTAGCCCTTGGAGGAATAGCTAACGGCATTCTAAATATAGCGGGCCTTACCACTATTATACTAAAACCTCTTTCGCCGATCGCTATTTGGTTAGGATTACCTACTATAACTATTATCCCCCTGGTTTTTGGTTTCTTGCAGAAGGATTTAACTGGAGCAATGCTTATATCAGTTCTTGGTAGTAAAATATCCCTGGCGTTAACCCCAATTCAAATATATACATTTGGTGTAGCGACCACTATTGGAATTCCGTGCATAATCGCTTTAGGAATGCTTGTTAAAGAATTTGGATTTAAAAGAGCAATAGTTTTAACAATAGGATCAGTAATTTATGGTCTTTTATTTGCTGGTTTAATTTGGAGAATAATTTCCGTTTTTTGAAAATAGCGTAAACATGTTTTCTAATATATTAAATTGCGCTTACTTTCAGGATGTTTAAAATGGCTTGGGAAAAAAAGATAATGGAAATCGAAAAATTGAATAAAGAGATAAAGAAATGCAGCAGATGCAGGCTATCTGAAACCAGAACAGGCGCTCTTTGTGGGGAGGGAAATATAGGTGCAAAACTCATGCTAATTGCTCAAGCACCCGGTGAAAATGAAGACAGAGAGGGGAAAATGTTCATTGGGCCATCAGGGGGAGTCCTGGATGAATTATTTAAGAAAGCTAATATTGATAGAAAAGAGATTTATATGACAAATCTGATTAAATGTATGCTCCCAAAATACAGGCGCCCAAAGCAGGATGAGATTGAGATTTGTAGCAAGTATTTAGATAAAGAAATAGCGTTAATAAATCCGAAAATATTAATTCCGCTGGGGTATTATGCAATCAAATACATCTTTGAGAAGTACGCTATCTCATTGCCATCTAAATCAGAATTTTGCGAGGTTTACTGTAAGATTTTTTTGGCTACAGATAAAAAAATCTTTCCTTTGCAGCATCCTGCTGCTGTTCTTTATAACAATTCTCTTAAGGAAAAAATCATAAAAAATTACCGTAAGTTGAAAGTACTTCTTATGGACTGTAAATGGTATCAAATGTGTCCAATGAAGGTATTTTATGAGAAAGGAAAATTAAATAAAAAATGGATAGAACTATACTGTAAAGGGGATTGGGAGAGTTGTATTCGTTATCAGATGGAAGAGAGAGGTCAGAAGCACCCGGATTGGATGCTTCCGGACGGGAGCATTGATGAAAAATTGCACAAATTACATAAGGAGGTGATAGGATGAAAAGGTTAGGGAAAAGTGTGCAGATTATAATCGCGGTTGTGGTATTAAGTTTGGTTATAGGACTTTGGGGTTGCAAAGAAGCAGCACCTACTTTGGAAATAAATGGGGGTATAACTGAAAAGATTATCAGGATAGATGCAAAAGGGGATGTTCTTCATTACCAGGAAACCCTTTTTTGGGATGAAAAAAAATTCTCTGAAATTTTGGCAGATGAATCTGAGTTTTATCATCATCAGATTGAGGAGTTTAAGAAAACCTATGAAGTGGATGCTGATAATTTTAGCATAGAATTTACAAATGAGAGAAATTCAACACTGCTAAGTTGTGATATACACGGTAAATTTACTGGAAATTGGTATGATTTCCATTGGTTTTTAAATCCTTTAGGTCTGGATTTCCTTGATAGTCCTTTTGATAAGTCTGAAAGAACTCTTTCTTGGAAAGGGCTTATTGACGGGATCTCAACCAGTATTGTTTTAGAGTTTACTTTTCCCATCAATAATTGTCATGCCCATGTTTGGCCAAAATAACCAAAATAAGGAGGTAATAAGATGAAGGTTACCATTGTTTATGATAATGAAGTAGCAAAGGAAGGCTTTAAAGCTGACTGGGGCTTTTCCTGCTTTATAGAGGTATATGGTAAGAAAATACTTTTTGATACTGGCGCAAACGGTTCTATACTTTTTAACAATATGGAAAAGCTTGATATAGATCCTGCTGTAATTGAAGAAGTTTTTATTTCCCATGATCACTGGGATCACACTGGTGGACTCTTGGATTTTCTTAAGATAAATCCAGTCAAAGTTTATATTCCGCAGTCGTGCCAGGAACCGCCTGGCGCAAGA
>JAUWQC010000244.1 GCA_030611285.1 bacterium
TATCCTTTTTCATCTCATCAACTAACCTCTTCCTACCAACACTAACTGTGCTGTAATCCAATCCAAGAAGTTCACCTATTTCTCTTCCATTTAATCCAGAATATCGATATAATACCTCCATCAATATCTGCCTCTTTTCCCCTCTACTATTTTTCAATTCATCAAATCCCATCCCTAATTCCTTACATACAATCTCGAATATCAAATCAACTGATTTGTACTTCTGAATCCGCCTGATTGAGGGAACCTCCCTCTTCTCCCTTTTTAAATACCTCTTTTTAATCTTCTCTATAAATCCATCGCTTCCTAAAAGACATCCTCCTACAATTTGTTTGTTAATATCCATCTCTGATGACAGATCTTTTTGTATCTGACGCCAGTAGGACTCTCTACCCTTAGCATTATCACCTCCGTATTGCTCAAGAATAATATCACATGTTAAAAATGATTCTCTCTTTTTCAAATTTAAGTACCCAATTAAACTACTCCAGGGATAATTCCTTAAATATCTTACCTTCTCTCTAAACAATTTGTCTCTTAATTTTTTTACCTGAACAGGATTTACATGTATATACCTGGATAGTATATTTAAATAACTCTCCTTCTCAACAAGAATGCTTTTGTATCTGCCCTGATAAAGATTGCCAACGCGTTTATATTTCCGATTAAAATAATAAGTGTAGGTAATATTAAAGCGTCGCATGTACTCACTCAGATTACCATGGGGAGTTTCTATAATAATATGGAAATGATTCGACATCAGTACATAACAGTATATAATCACTTGATATGCCTCTACTGACTCTTTTAAAAACTTCAAAAAGGTTTTGCGATCCTCATCTCCTAAAAAAATATCTCTCCTCTCTGTACCCCTGCAGATTACATGATACAAAGCACCTTCATACTGAATTCTAAGGGGACGTGACATAGTTCTTATATATAATAAAATTACTCATTTGTCAATTATAAAGATTTGACCCCTTATAAATATAAATTTGACCCCTTATAAACTCCTATAACCCTCCTGTAGTAAAATCCATACTGACTATTCAGATTCCTCATAAACTCAGAGAGCTTACCACTACTATTCTGCAATAATAAATGGTAATGGTTGTCCATAATACAGTATGCCAATATGCGCATTCTGTAAATCACTGACTTTTCAGCAAGTAATTCAATATATTTTGATTTCAGGTCTGCACTTGAGAATATTTTCTCTTCATTGACGCCTCGGTTCATAATATGGTGAAAAGCACCTTCCCATGTCAGTCGTGCATGTCTCATTCTAGAATTATAACATAATATTTCAATACTTCAAAAGACCGTCCCTTTGTCCCTTTCTCTTCCTAATATTCTTTATTTAATTCTATTTTTTCATTCGGCTGAATTGTTATATAGAATTTATCTCTTATGTTATATAAAACAGAAGATATGGAAACTCTATTTTTACCTGATTCAAGACCACCAATCCAGAATTCTCCGTCTTTATCTGTCACTGCACTTATTACCTTCCTATTTATTTTAGCAATATCTATATCTATATTTTCTAAAGGTTTTCCTGTTTCTTTACCTCTTATAAATCCATGAACTACCTGTCCTATTGTAAAATCAAGCACATACTCAACCCTCGTTGTTTTTGCTTTTTCTAAAGATACTTCAAAATCTTTTTCAGGATACCCATATTCTTCTGGAACTATCTTCAGCCGAATCATCTTTCCTCCAGGTAAATTTTTTAAACGAGATATTCCATTACCATATGAAAATTGATCTGGCGGGATATTTAATTTATATAAATCTGAAATGATTAACTCTACATCAAGAAATAATTTTTCCTTTTCTACCGGGTATGTACCATTAAGTGTTTTTATTAAAACTTTTATTTCAAGTATTGCTTCTTTTTCCATTTTTATTTTAAAATGCTTTATCTG
>JAUWQC010000119.1 GCA_030611285.1 bacterium
ATGGTTATTTTATCGGGTAATATGCTTCTCCTGCCTGCCCGTTTGGTGGCAGGAAGTCCCTGATAAAGACCAAGTGTGTATTTTGTGCGGACATTTTTTTTGTCTTTTAAAACCGGCCTTATCTCCTTCTCTTCGATAACAATACTTAAATTCTTTATTTTATCCTTGAATTTATCAGGGAGATTTTTTAAAGTATTTAAAACTATTGCCTCAAACTTTTCTTTTTCCATTTTTTTTAAGATGAAAAATTGGTATATTAATACTGGGTTATAAATTATCACAAAAACAATTATATATGAACAGTTAGGGGGGTAATTATATATGTCTATAATAAGGCAGGATTTATCAACCAAAGATTGGACTATATTTGCATTAGAAAGATCTAAAAGACCAAGCGATTTTAAAAAAGTAAAGGAGAATAAAGTTGTAAAGAAATATGAAAGAAATTGTCCTTTTTGCAAGGGTAATGAGCATATGACTCCAGAAGAGATTTTAACTGTTAAAGATGGTAAGCAGTGGTTGGTAAGAGTGGTACCAAATAAATTTCCGGCTCTGGAGCCAAAAGGAGTTTACGGATACAACATTAACAGGCATATAACCGGTCCTTACCTTAGCATCGATGGAGTAGGTAGCCATGAAGTGATTATTGAATCTCCTGATCACAATGATAATCTATGCAATATGAAACTCTATCAGGTTGAGAGGGTAATGCAGGTATATAGAAAAAGATTCATAGAGCTGAGTGCTAATAAGGATTATCAGCTTATAGTTATTTTCAGGAATCATGGCAGAAGGGCAGGTACTACATTGGAACACCCTCATTCACAACTTGTTGCTACACCATTTGTCCCGGGCTTTATCAGGGGTAAATTATATGAATCAGAAAGATATTATGATGATTTCGGAAAATGTGTATATTGCGAGATGATGGCTTATGAGATAAAAGCCAGGAAAAGAGTTATCTTTGAAAATAGAGATTTTATTGCCTTTGCACCTTATGCCTCTACAGTTCCTTATAACATTTTGATTCTACCAAAAGAGCACCAGGCTTGTTTTGCTCAAATCTCAGAAAACAATGTCAAATATCTTGCATCAATTTTAAGAACTGTACTCAGAAAACTTTATTATTTGCTGTGTGATCCGGATTATAATTATGTAATAGACAGTACCCCGATTGATCAGGCAGGAAGTAGACATTACCACTGGCATCTTGAAATACTTCCCAGACTTAGCACCAGAGCAGGATTTGAGATAGGCTCTGGAATTAGTGTAAACACTATTTTGCCTGAAAAGTGCGCAAAATTATTAAGAGAAAATAATGTTTAATATTATGATATTGCCCTAAAATGAATTCCTACTAAAGAGAAACCAATTGCATAAGGGAAAAGAGACGGACGTTTAGCAATGGTCCATAAAATTAATTTCCAGAAATAGTGTCTTCCTCTTTGTTTAATTCCAAGCCACCAGATTGAACCAATCAATGCTCTTATATGGTATATACGAAGCGTATGAAGATTTTGCGACTTCCTTTTAACCGGCTTATATTCTCTCAAGAGAGTTCTAATTCTCTCATAGTAAGCCTTAGGAGCATAAATTGTAGATGAAATCTTTTTAAAACCATCCAGAAGTACATTTTTATCCATCTTTGGAATAAAATTTAAACTTGAAATTTTTGTATTATTACCTGTTGTCTTTTTAACCAGTCTATTTGTTTCTTTTAGTCTCTGATACAGCCTGGTCTTTGGCAATGCATTGAGAATGCTGACCATGGCAGTAACAATTCCGCTTTTCTGGATAAATTCAATCTGGCGCTGGAAAATTGATACCTTATCGCTATCGAAACCAACAATAAAACCACCCTGAACTTCCATTCCGTTATTTTGAATTATTTTTACTGATTCTACCAGGTTTCTGTTTTTATTTTGAAACTTGCCACATTCTTCAAGGCCATCTGCGTCAGGTGTTTCAATACCTATAAATACAGCTGTAAAGCCGGCTTCTACCATTAATTGCATAATCTTTTTGTCATCAGCCAGGTTGATTGAAGCCTGGGTATTAAAGGAAAAAGGATATTTTTTCTTATTTTGCCATTCTATAATTGCAGGAAGGTATTCTTTCTTGAGTATGGCTTTATTTCCTATAAAATTATCATCAACAAAGAATACACCGGCACGCCAACCTCTCCTGTACAAAGCCTCCAATTCAGCAATTAATTGTTTCTTGCTTTTTAGTCTGGGTACTCTTCCATTCAACTTGACTACATCACAGAATTCACAATTAAAAGGGCAGCCCCGGGATAATTGGATACACAGTGAATTGTAGTTTTTAACTTTAATTAAATTCCAGTCAGGGATAGCAACTTCTTTTATATCAGGAAATCTATCATTAGTGTACATTTTTTTAAGAGTACCATTTTTTAAATCCTCAACGATTGCCGGAAAGGTTTCCTCTACTTCTCCTAAAACAAGATGATCTACATCGGTGAATTCTTCCCAGCCTGTAGTAAAAAGAGGCCCTCCTGCTACGATGGGTTTCCCTAATTTTTTTACTTTATTTATTACCCTTCTAGCTGATTCTTTTTGTACAATCATTGCGCTTATAAAAATGTAATCTGCCCATTTAATATATTCATCCTTTAATATGTCAGTATTCATATCAACTAATCTTTTTTCCCAATCACCAGGAAGCATGGCTCCAACAGTTAATAGTCCCAGAGGAGGGAATGAAGCTTTCTTACCCAATATTCTTAAAACTCTTTTAAAACTCCAGAAAGTTTCTTCGTAATCCGGATAGACAAGTAAAATTTTCACTTTAGATCTTCTCTTTTCTATTTTAATCCTTAATATTTCTAATTAAAATTTATGCCATTCTGACAGGATATACAACTAATGTAAAGTATTAGTTTATACCTGCTTTTAAATTAGCTTATTATGTTATAAACGATATCCTCGGATTTAAGTTACAAAATATTTTAATAAAGAGGATTTAAGTTTAATTTTGAGTGTAATAAATTTGCCAAGCAATAGTTCAAATGAATATAATCATTAATTCTAATTTCAAGCTTATTCATTTTTATAAAAGCTCATTGGGGATAAGAGTCAGATCTCTTTGCCGATAGAGAATGCATTTCCCAATTTTTTACCTATACCCAGATATTCGCAGTTGGCTGAATCAAAAAAGAATGGCTTTAATTTATCAATATCCGGAAGGCCATTGGGGCCAATCATAGATTGGTCCACTTTTAAATCCAGAATTTTCCCAATGAACTGAGTATGCAGCCCAATCTCAATTGTCTTGAGTAACTTGCATTCCAATACAAAAGGAAACTCCTTCCCATAAGGAGCATCAACAAGGTCACTTTTTACAGGGGTAATGTTTGTTTTTGCAAATTTATCTTCGCTTCTGCCGGACACAATACCGTAGTAATCAGCTTCTTTTACCATATTTTCAGAGAGTATATTTACAGTAAAAGCTTTCCTTTGATTTATATTGCCATAAGTATAAGTTGCCTTTCTCATAGAGACTGCTACACATGGAGGGGTAGAGCAACAAATTCCTCCCCAGGCAACAGTCATCAGATTCGGTCTTTTGTTACTATCATAAGTTCCTATAATAAGGACTGGCATAGGATAAATAATGGTCTTAGCTCCTAGTGATTTTTTCATAATTTACCTCGTATAATAAGATAATAATAATTTACTGTTAAAATTTATTGTTTTAAACTTTTCAATATAACCAGATAAGCTAAGCAGAAAGACGAATTAACTTTTTATTTTGCTTTCTAGTATTTTAAAAATATTCTAAGTAATATGCATTTATTTTACAATGTTAAAAATCAAGGCTTAATTTTATTGGGTATAGAAGATTTTGTGTTCCTCCGGTATTGTTTTTTTGATAAGCCTGATTTTTAATATGAGAGAATCAAGAGAAAAC
>JAUWQC010000133.1 GCA_030611285.1 bacterium
TTTGCAGAAATAAAAATGTAGCAGATGATTAAATTATTTTATTCTCTAATTTGTATTAAAAATAAAAATTAGATGTCGGGTGAAGAATAAAAAGAAGAGAGGAAATGTTTTCCCTTCTCTACTAAATTGCGGATTGATGCAAAGATAAGGAAAAGGGATAATTCTTATTATATAATCTAACAAGAGCTATCAAAACTTGGAGGGAAATATATGATTTTCAGATTGAATTAAATTTAATCAAAGAAAGTCTTTTGATTTTTTTGGGATATTTTTTGGGGACAACCCCAATAATACATTTCGGATTTAAAGGATCGTCCTGTATTTCATATTATATAGAATTCAATGTTCTTTCCACAAGCTCAGCTATCTTTATTTTCTTAAATCCTTTCACATAAGTTTCAATAATACCATTGAATGGTTTATACCATTTGGAATCTATCCTATCTCTCCCTAAGGTTATTCCCAAAACAGTGCCTACTTCTCCGGCATTACAATCTACATCATATCCAAAAGAAGACACAATCCTCATACTTCTTTCAAAATTCCCCTCTCCAAACCATAGTGAGTTTATTACGCCAGCAGTATTGGGATAAAGATGAACCCAATTGTATTTTTTAAAATGGTTCTCAACTTTTCTAAGCACCTCTTCCCAATTTCCAGCTTCCTCACACCATCTTATTACCGTATTTACAACTTCTTTAAATTCAGTACCCTCCGGTATATATTCCAACGACTTCTTGATAATACTTCTTGGCTCATCATAGATAAAAGCCAGGCTGGTAAGTACTGCACTATGTATTCCCCCGTATATTCCATTCCCACTGTGAGATATTTGAGAATCTAAAAAGGCAAGCCTTGCTGCCTTGCAAGGTTCCCCCGGAGAAACAAGGCCCTCCACCATACATCTCATCTGGGCACCTACCCATTCCTGATAAGGGTTTGCAATCCGCCCGGACAAAGGAGGATAAATCCCCCGTTTGAGATTCTCCAGGGCTACATATTCCGCAGACCAACCGAAGGGAATATGAGCAACCCATTTTAAGGCTATATCTTTAGATGTTATATTTTGTTTGAATTCCTCGTAAGCTAATAAAAATGCTATTTCAAAGGTAATATCATCATTAATAGTACTTGGTTTATATAAGTATGTTCCTAATTTATCTCCAAAAGCATGAATCAAGGTATTATGAGTATAACCTTCGATAAAAGTTCCCATCGACCCCCCACATATCTGGCCTACCCAACCACCGTAAATTTTATCTCTTAAAACATCTGGAGATATACTGATATCTTTATCTTCTGGAAAATGTTCGGCTATCTCCTCCCATCCAAGAGGACGTTTGAATCTACGATAAGGATGACCGGGGATATCCTTTGCTTCATTTAATAAATGGAATATATTAGAAGTGATGGCTCCCAGAGAAACCAGGTCATTTTTTTCCAAAGCTTGGAAACCTTCTTCCAGTAATCTTTCCGCTTCAGTTACATCCTTACCCATATTTTCTACTGACTGCACTGCTCCCACCACTAAATGTTCCGGAGCACCCGAACCAGGGACAAAACTCAACCAGAAGAGTTTAAGAAGTTCCTGATTAAATTTTTCAAAATTGGAGATACCTCCCCAGTCGGGTAATTTATTTACCTTAGGCTTTGCAGAATTCAATAGATCATATTCGATCTTCCAGGCTTTTTTTACCATAATTCATTCCTCTTCATTTATTCTTCTTAAAATCATATTCCAAATTCCTGCATAGGTTTTTCATCGGTCCTCTGCAAAAGCCTTTCTTTAATCCTATTTGCTTCTTTTGCCACCTCTTTGACATCTATGGTTAGGAGTTTACCCCCTCTTACTACCACCTTCCCGTCAACAATAACTGTATCAATATCTCTCTGAGAAAGTGAGTAAAGGATATTCGCAAAGATATTTATTTCAGGATTCATGCTTGGAGAATCTTTTCTTATTAAAACCAGGTCAGCTATATGGCCTTCTTTAATCTCGCCAATCTTTTCATTCCCTATCATCTTCCAACCAGAAGAGAGTAAAGGAATAATCTGTTCAATCCTCCCTTCCTCAGCATCACCCATCGACATTTTTGCAAGCAAGGCTGCATCTCTTGCTGCTTCAAAGATAGACATATTAGAATTAGAAACGACTCCGTCACTGGCCAGAGCAATTTTTATCCCTGATTTTAAGGCTCGAGGTAAAAAATCTTTAGAATAACCAAATCTCATATAAGTTTTAGGCGCATGGGCTACTCCAGCACCGGCATTTTTTATAATCTCAAAATCCAAATCTGTAGCCCAATAGGCATGGGCAAGAATATTCTTTTCCTTTATTAAGCCGATATCTGCCAGATATTGTACCGGAGTTCTTTCTTTTTCTTTTAAACATTTGTCTACCTGCCATTTTTCTTCAGACACATGTATATGTACCTTTAATCCGGTTTTATGGGAAATATCCGCTATTTTTTTAAGGAAACTTTCGGGGCATATATAAGGAGAATGGGGACCCAAACTAATGTTAATTCTTTTATCCACCTCCGAATATTTTTCGGTAAAATTCATCGCTCTTCTGAAATTTTCTTCCTGATCATCCCCTCTTCCAAATACTGCCCAGGCAAGGTCAGCTTTCATACCAGTTTCCTGATAGGCTTTAAAAGCTTTATCCATATAGAAATAATGATCACATACCAGAGTCACTCCTGACAACAGCATCTCTGCTGCCCCCAGTAGAGTTCCTATATAAACATCTTCTGGAAGAAGATTTTTTTCATATACCCAGATATATTTATTGAACCAATCCAAACTATTTACATCTTCTGCACAACCTCTTAACAAGGTCATGCCGGTGTGACTGTGGCAATTGGTAAGCCCGGGGGTGGCATAAAAATCTGCTCCTTCAATTGCCTCATCATCTCTACTCTCATATTTAAGATTATTATCTTTTTGTCTTTCTTCTCCAGCCCAATCGGGTTCAATTGCTTTCTTTTCAATTATTTTCTTTATTCTATCCCCTTCAATTAAGAGGTCCACATTCCTATTAATTGACAGGTCACTAAAATTTAATACAGTTACATTTTTTATAATCATATTTACCCTTTACCCTCGGTCAAGTCTTTTAATAGCCTTAAAAGTCAAGTCTTTAAATTTTTCCAGATCGAGGTCAAAAGCTACCTCAACATTGGGAGCCTTCCTGGTAACTCCATACACATCAACCACTGTCTGCCCCCGGGTGAACTCACCCCTGGTTTCTATATCCACATGTACAAACTTTGTATTTAAAACCGCCTCATCAATTACATAAGAAACGGCAAGGGCATCATGTAGTGGTGCCCCCTCAAAACCAAACATTTCATGGTTGGCTCGGGCGAAGAATCTTAAAAGAGAGGCTACAGTCTTTGAAACTTTTCCATTGAGTTTTTCCAGTCTATCAATATCCTTAAAAGAGAAAAGGGCTTTATTGGTAACA
>JAUWQC010000138.1 GCA_030611285.1 bacterium
AACTCCTTATAGATATGCTATTAAATGAGGCAACAGCTAATTATATTCTAGACATTACTTTTAAATATCATTTGGAAGTAGCAAAAAGACTTGTTCAAATGGGAGTGGATATAATATGGTTAGGTGATGATGTAGGATGCCAAAGCACTATGCTTATGTCACCTACACTCTGGAGAAAATATCTTAAGCCTCGCATGAGTATTATCTGTCAGGAGTTAAAGAAAATTAATCCTTCTCTCAAAATTGCTTATCACAGTGATGGACTTATATATATCCCATAATTGATGAGCTTATTGAAATTGGCATTGATGTTCTAAACCCTATTCAACCCAAAGCTATGGATCCGATATATCTTAAAAAACGTTATGGAAATAAACTTTCTTTCTGGGGAAGTCTTGATGAACAATATACTCTTCCTTTTGGAACTTCAGAAGAAGTTAAGAAAGAAGTTACAGAACGGATAAAAACTATCGCTCCGGGAGGAGGATTTATCATTTCACCCTGTCAGCATATACAGTTAGACACGCCTTTAGAGAATTTTATGACTTTTATTAATACAGTTAAAGAATATGGAAAGTACCCTATTAGATTATGAGATTTCACTCAAAAATAATTCTTTCCTTATAACTATTTAACCACGAACTTACATGAATGAACACAAATATTAAGGAACAAATGAAAAGAAATATGGGCTAAAATCTTTACAGAATGTGAAAATATTGGTTCTGTTAAAAATATTTTTTAGAAGGCAAAAAGGAAAAATGTTGATAATATTGGTATTTACGATGATGATTGCAATGTTGATCATAACTGAATTTGTACAAGCTAATTCAAGTGAGGAGCCAGATTGTATTACCCATGTCGGGTATGATAAGAATGCAGATTTGCCTGGATTTTCTTATCAGGATCCAAACGGATTAGTGTGTATTCCATTTGCACAGACGAGTCAACAGCCACCTGAAGGCTATCAGGGGGAAGATTTTTATATTGAAGAGTTTATTGATGCCAAAATCAAGAAAAAATGGCAAGAATTTTCACAAGACTCCGATGCTGCCAGGCCAATTATTGAGCTTGCTAGGAGTTTTTCTCTTGGCGAATTTAGGAATACTGGAATCGTGTCTCCAATCGGAAAGATTGAAGCTAATGAAGATGTGAACCTGGCAGACATCCGCCGACCAGCATTTTTTGGGCAATCTGTTCATAATGAAAAGATTGCGAAGGTTGATGATAAAACCTACATTGTTGAATTTACCGTACCTAGAGATAGGTACGAACGACTTCATTTGAAGGTATACACGTCAATTAAACTGCGAGGATGGTTTATTGAAGGGGAAGGTATACTAGACAATACCGGGAACAAGACGCATGCTATAGCTATTATGATTGGGGGAAGAAGTATAGAAACGACAGCGATTCACCACCCGGATGACCCCCTGTATACATATGATCCGGAGACCAAAAAATACAAAGGCATCTCTTATCCAAACGAGAAAGGGATGACAGAGAAGTGGGGTTTGCGACAATGGCGAGATTATCTGTATGCTCTCAATCAGGCCGGGTTTGATGTACTGACAATAGATAAGAGAGGGCATGGGATATCAGGAGGATTGACTGCTTCAGATACCGGGGAACAAGCCGAGGATCTGTTTAGAATGCTCGATCAACTTGAGTCAGGTAATGGATTACGCATATTGACCCCAACCGATGAACTTCTTGTCGGGGAACAAGCTGCTGGGAAACTTCTCCGGGGAGAGCAGGCCAAGAGCGTCTCTGCAATAATCGGAGGGTCCTCACAAGGGTCAATAGTGACAGCGTGGGCGATGCAGAAGAATTTTGCTGAATTTTGTCCTTACAATAACCCCGGGGGAAGGTGTACTTCCCCATATGAGTATAACATTAAGGGAGCTTTGATGCTTGCTGATTTTGCTGCCGGCATTGGATATATGGAACCTGTTTATATGCTCCTGGAGGGATGTCTGCGGACCATGGAGAACGTCATGTTTCTTCCGAGTTCAGAAATCTTAACAAATATAGACAAATGGCCGGCGGTGTTCTTTGGAAAAGGACTGTGGGATAAGTATGTAAGTGTTGAAGGCACCTTCGACGCATACAAGCGAGCAACGGGACTCAAAGAATTAGTGTTCGTTAGAGGGCCACATTCAGAAAATGAATATGGTCAGGAAAATGTCATTTTTATGAGGACAAAAATGGTGGAATTTGCCATCCAAGCCGTGGTGAATCCTGGGATTAAAATACCGGGGCCGGCTAATTTAAAATCTGCTGTGTGTAGTAGTCCACCATATTGGGAACCTTCTTCGAAACCGTGATTATAACTTTTTAAAAATGCATCTTCTAATTTGTGACAGTAGACGTTGTACCAGCTCAATAATTCGATAATTTTTTTAACTTTTCAGAATGGGGTTTGTTTGTATCATTTTAATAATAAATAATAGATAGGAAGCAGGCACCTATCTATTTTGTCTTAAATGTAGTAAAAATAATTTTATTATAAAATATTAAAAAAATCTTTGACAAAGGGAATAGTTTTATTATAAAATGAAATCACCTGCAATCGAATGCATAATTCTACTATTATTTTTATAATTATGAAATTTCACTGAAAATGTCTTCTTGTTTTTATCACCATTTTGAATTTTTGTTAATGAACCCAGCAAGTAATTAGTAAGTATAACTAAGTACGGATACTCGAGAATTAGAAAATCAAAAGAAGTGATTTAATTAAAATAAAACAAAGAAAAAAATTTTGCAGGATTTAAATTATTATAATGCAATCGTTCGCATATAATATTTAAAATTATCAAGGGCGATACCAGAAATTGATTTACCAAGCATTATTTATACTATTGATAAACTTAATTTCTTTGGTGTAAAAATTACTAAAACTTGATTTCTTGAAAAATCAAAACACTCCCTGTGACCATACCCTAAAAAAAAGAGATTTTCCCTTAGATAGCAGGGAGCCATTAATAGGAGGTGAGATACAAGAAGAAAATTATTCTTAAGTATAAGTGTTTTTAAAATTTAAAAATTTTTTTGGAGGTAAAAAATGAAAAATAACTTAAAAAGTCGCTTAACTTTCTTGTTAATATTTTTATGTTTAACAGTATTTTTTTCAGGGATGATTTTTACAGCATCTGCACAGACAGTTGATCTGCAGACAGCCAGCTGGGACGAGATAGTTGCTGCCGCCAAGGATGAAGGGCAGGTAACATTCTACGCCTGGTATTTCGCGGACTACTTTAAAGATGCAGCTCAGGAATTTGAGGATCAATACGGCATTAAAGTCAATTTGATTGTCGGGGATCAGACAGCTAACTTCAATAAAGCCATATCGGAGAAAGATCGTGACGTTGGGACC
>JAUWQC010000012.1 GCA_030611285.1 bacterium
GATCCTGAATTTGCAGATAGAACTTATATTGAACCATTGACACCCGAGTTTGTAGAAAAAATAATTAAAAAAGAAAGACCGGATGCGCTACTCCCGGCGCTGGGAGGACAAACAGGATTGAATATGGCAGCAGCTCTGTCAAATGAAAAAGTACTGGACAAATTCGGGGTGGAACTAATAGGGGTTGATATTGACGTTATTAACAAGGCTGAGGATAGAGAACAATTTAAGGAGGCAATGAACAACATTGGTCTTTATGTTCCTCCAAGCGGATATGCACATAGTTTAAGAGAAGCTTTAAATTTCAGTAAGAAATTAAAATTCCCATTAGTAGTAAGACCCAGTTTTACACTTGGAGGACTGGGAGGGGGAGTTGCATTTAATAAAGAAGAATTTATTGAAATAGTTACAAGGGGCATTGATCTGTCACCAAAGTCGGAAGTCCTGGTAGAGAAATCAGTTGCAGGATGGAAAGAGATTGAATTGGAAATGATGAGAGATAAAAATGATAATGTGGTTATTATATGTTCAATTGAGAACTTTGACCCAATGGGGGTACATACCGGAGATAGTATTTGTGCAGCCCCGGCTCAAACTCTCACCTATAAAGAATATCAGAATATAAGGGATGCAGGTATTAGAATAATGAGAGAAATAGGTGTTAGCGCAGGTGGATCAAATATACAATTTGCTGTTAATCCTGAAAATGGAAAAGTAGCAGTCATTGAATTGAACCCAAGGGTTTCCAGAAGCAGTGCCCTGGCTTCCAAAGCAACAGGCTATCCGATTGCAAAAATTGCAACTAAATTAGCTATAGGATACACACTTGATGAAATTCCAAATGATATAACTAAAAAGACACCTGCCTGTTTTGAACCTTCTATAGATTATGTAGTTGTAAAATTCCCCAGGTGGACATTTGAGAAGTTCCCGGGAACTGATCCAAGCCTTACCACCAGGATGAAATCTGTAGGTGAGGTAATGGCGATTGGGAGAACTTTTAAAGAGGCTCTTCAAAAGTCAATAAGGTCTTTAGAGATAGATAGGTATGGGCTTGGGTCTGACGGGAAAGACAATATAGAGGAGGAGCTACTGAACAGCAAGTTATCTATTCCTAATCAGGATAGAGTTTTTTATATTAAATATGCTTTTGAAAAGGGAATGAGTGTTGAAGAAATATCAAGCTATACTAAAATAGACCCCTGGTTTTTATTTAATATTAAGCAATTGGTGGATTTTGAAAAAGGTTTTAAGTACGAAGATATTAAAGATATAACAAAGGAAAAGTTGTTTGAAGCAAAAAAACTTGGTTATTCTGATGTTCAGATCGCATATTTGTGCAACACACATGAGAATAAAGTCAGAGCTCTAAGAAGTAAATACAATATTAAAGCGACTTTTAAAACGGTGGATACCTGCGCTGGAGAATTTGAAGCGTACACACCTTATTATTATTCTACATATGAATCTGAAAATGAGGTGGTATCTTCTAATAAAGAAAAAATTATTATTCTGGGTAGCGGGCCAAACCGTATCGGACAGGGGATAGAATTTGACTACTGCTGTGTTCATGCATCTTTTGCATTACGTGAAAATGGATATGAAACCATTATGATAAACTGCAATCCTGAAACGGTAAGTACTGATTATGACACCTCTGACAGACTGTATTTTGAACCTTTAACCTTTGAAGATGTCTTAAATATTGTGGAAGCGGAAAAACCTTATGGAGTTATAGTGCAGTTTGGCGGGCAGACTCCTCTTAAACTTGCCCTCAGGCTGCATAAGGCGGGCGTAAATATTTTAGGAACATCACCGGATAGCATTGACCTTGCCGAGGACCGGAAAAGGTTTGGTTCAATGCTTAAGAAACTTAATATTCCCCAGGCTGAAAACGGGACCGCTATGGATGTGGATAAGGCAAAAAAGATAGCCAAAAAAATAGGCTATCCGGTAATGGTAAGGCCTTCTTATGTGTTGGGCGGAAGGGCTATGAACATTGTCTATACTGAAGAAAGCCTTATTGATTATGTAAAGGATGCTGCGGTGGTATCCAATGAGAGGCCAATACTGATTGATAAATTTTTAGAGCGGGCAATAGAAGTTGATGTTGATACTATTTATGATGGAGAGGATATTTTCATTGGTGGGATTATGGAACATATAGAAGAAGCGGGAATACACTCGGGTGATAGTGCATGTGTGATACCGCCTTTTACTTTGAGCAAAAAGATTATAGAAGTTATTAAAGATTATACTTACAGGATGGCAAAAGAGCTCAAGGTAGTCGGGCTTATGAATGTACAGTATGCCATAAAAGACTCTACCGTTTATGTACTGGAAGCCAACCCCAGAGCTTCGCGAACAGTTCCTTTTGTAAGCAAATCAATAAAAGTCCCTCTGGCAAAGATAGCAGCTCTGGTAATGGCCGGTAGGAAGTTAAAAAATCTTGATTTTAAGAGAGTTGATCCCACATTACTTGATTATTTTAGTATCAAAGAAGCAGTGCTGCCTTTTAACAGATTCCCGGGTGTGGATACCATACTTGGTCCTGAGATGAAATCCACAGGTGAGGTAATGGGTATAGACAGCAGTTTTGGAATTGCCTTTGCCAAAACCCAGATTTCCACCAATCAGGTCTTTCCTACTTCAGGGTCGGTGTTTATAAGTGTAAATAATGAGGATAAGGATGCCATAATAGATATAGCCAAAAAATTATCCCAACTTGGTTTTAATATAATTTCTACTAAAGGAACTGGGGATATGCTGGAAGAAAAAGGGATAAAATGCCATAAAGTTTTAAAGATTAGAGAAGGAAGACCCAATGTTCTGGATATGATAAAAAACGGGGAAATTGATTTGATTATAAATACCCCTGAGGGCAGAATTGCCAGAAGTGACGGGTATTATCTGAGGACTGCAGCTGTCCTTCATAATGTGCCTTCCATTACCACCATAGCAGGAGCTTCGGCTGTGGTGCAGGGAATACAGGAGATGAAATACAACTCTAAAGTAAAAGTTAAACCTATACAGGAATACTGATGAAATTGCTAAGCGGGGAAATACTCTCCAATGAAAAATATAGTGATAATCTTTATAAGATGGAGATTTTTTCGCCATATATATGTAATAATGCTACAGCAGGCCAGTTTATTAATGTGAAATGCTCACCTGAAAGTGTGCTTGATCCTCTGTTGAGGCGGCCATTTGGTATTTTTAATATTGAAAAAAAATTTAATGTTTTTTCAATATTGTACAGGGTAAAAGGCAGAGGCACCAAATTCATCTCCGAACTTAAGAGGGGAGATATCCTGGATTTTGCCGGACCAATGGGAAATGGAATAGATTTAAATGGGAGTGAAAATAATATACTCCTGATTGGAGGTGGTATTGGCATAGCCCCTCTGTATCTCATAGCAAAGATTGCCGGCGGAATGAAAAAAAATGTATTTTTTGCTGCAGGATTTAAAGATAATAGTTACTTAAGATGGGAAAAAGATTTAATCGAACTTAAGATAAATCATGCTGTGCTAACTGAAGATGGTTCCTGGGGAGAAAAAGGCCTGGTTTCAGATTATGTTTGGAATAATATAAGGTCATTTAAAAATTTTGATATTTATTGCTGTGGGCCGAGAGATATGCTTAAAACTCTGCAGAATATTTATAAGGATAGAAATAATAAAGTAATCGCACTTCTTGAGGAAAGAATGGCCTGCGGAGTAGGAGTTTGTTCTGGATGCGTGGTAAAGCTAAGAAAAGGCAAAAGGGGTTTTTCCTACAAGAAGGTTTGTAAGGATGGGCCTGCATTTAATCTGGGGGAGGTAATATTTGACTGAGCAGAAAAGCTTATTTTCATATGAAACGGATACTGTAGGAAATGAATCCAGCCTGTCAGTAAGGCTGGGAAGAATAAAACTGGATAATCCGGTAATAGCATGTTCTGGCACTTTCGCCTATGGATTAGAATACAGCCAGTTTTATAATACTGCCATACTGGGAGCGGTAACAACCAAAAGCTATTCATTAAAACCTATAAAGGGAAATCCTCCGCCCAGGATTTGCGAGACTGCCTCCGGGATGTTAAACTCTATCGGCCTTCAAAATGATGGGATAGATATGTTTATAAAGAAGCACCTGCGCCAGGCCGAGAAATTAGGGATAAAAATTATTTTAAGTATATTCGGGCAGGATCTGGAAGAGTTCAGGAAAGTGGCATCCAGGGCTGCAGATGTTAAGGAAAGAATTATTGCGGTGGAGCTTAATCTCTCCTGTCCGAATGTTAAAAAGGGAGGAATGGCCTTTAGTGCTATACCTGACGAAGTTGAAAAGATAGTAAGTTCAACAGTAAGTATTTTAAATATCCCGGTTATAGCCAAGCTCAGTCCTAATTATCAGAATCTGGTTGAAGCAGCTAAGGCGGCAAAAAAAGGAGGAGCGGAAGCATTATCAGTAATCAATACCGTAGTAGGTATGGCTGTAGATATAGAAACATTCAGACCCGGATTAGGCAATGTCCTTGGAGGTCTTTCAGGTCCGGCAGTAAAGCCAATTGCTCTGGCAAAGGTTTATTCTCTGGCCAGAGAAAAAATCCTCCCTGTTATTGGAATGGGCGGCATTTTTAGCTGGCAGGACGCTCTGGAATTTCTGTTGGTAGGTGCCAGTGCGGTAGGGGTTGGTACTGCAAATTTCGTACAGTATGATGTGGGGAAAAAGATAATAGAAGGTTTAAGGAACTACCTTAAGGAGAAAAAAATTTATAATATTAATGAAGTAATAGGAAGGCTTAGAACTTGAAAGGCAGTAAATTATTATTAAGGGACAGATTAATTATAGTCATTGATACCAATAATAAAAATGAGGTTATAAGCTTGTGTAAAAAGATATCCGGTAAAGTATCAACTTTAAAATTAGGTCTGGAACTGATATATGGTGTTGGGCTGGAGGTAATTGATACAGTAAAGAGTTTTGGTTATAAGGTAATGCTTGACGCAAAGCTTTTTGACATACCCAATACAGTAAAGAGTGCTGCGGAAGCTATTGGAGGCCTTGGTGTACGCGCAGTGACCATACATACGCTGGGAGGCAGGCAAATGCTCGAGCAGGCAAGGGAAATATTGGAAAAGCAATCAGAATTAAGAGCTAAATTCAGGCCGCTTCTCTTCGGGGTTACCATTCTTACCAGCCTGGATGATAAGGATCTTAAGGCTTTAGGCTTCAGTGGGGATTTCATGTATTCTGTTTTAAATTTAGCCGGTGTTGCTATAGATGCAGGGACAGATGGAATAATATGCTCACCTAATGAAGTTGAGGCAATAAGGAAAAAATATGGCACCGGTTTTTATATTGCCACTCCCGGGATCAGACTTCCGGAAGATGCAGCTGGAGACCAAAAGAGGATAAACACTCCCGAAGAGGCGATGTCCAGAGGAGCAGACTTTTTAATTGTAGGCCGTTCGATAACAGCCAGGGAAGATGTAGGTGGTACTATAGATTTATATCTGGAAAAGATAGAAAGGACACTGGGCAATGCTTAAAGTAGTAAGTCAGGTTGAAGGATTGGATATATATAAAATATTGAAGGATACCGGTTCCATAATGGAAGGTCATTTTAAATTAAGCTCGGGATATCACAGTAAGTACTATCTTCAGTGCGCCAGACTTCTTCAGTATCCGGATATTACCTACAGGCTTGCCCGGAAAGCTTTAGATGTGGTCAGCGAAGATATTGATATAGAAAATATTAATGCTGTAGTATCGCCTGCTATGGGAGGTATTCTGTGGGGTTATATGGTAGCCTACGCAGCAGGCTGCCGGATGATATTTACTGAAAGAAAAACTGAAAGTATGGAATTAAGACGTGGGTTCGAGATAGAATCCGGCCAGGAAATTATTGTTGCAGAAGATGTTATTACCACCGGTGGATCGGTAAAGGAAGTAATAGAAATATGCAAGAAAAACGGTGCCCAGATAAAAGCAGTAACGAGCATAGTCGACCGTTCAGCCGGTCTGGAATTTGGTTGTCCATATTATTATTTAATTAAGCTTGGTATTGAAAAATATCAGCCTTCCGAATGCAAACTTTGCAGGGGAAATATACCTCTGGTGTACCCCGGCAGTAAGAAGAAAAATGCAGACAACTGATGAAAAAATGTTGATATTAAGTATGTATACTTGTATACTCTAATGTATCTAATTTTATTTTAATGAAGACAGCTCTATGGTTTTAAAAAAATTAAGCGACAAAGACAGAAAAAAGGGTTTGGAGAGAGCCCGGCAGGTAAGAAAAAAGAGAGCTGAAATCAAGGGTTTGCTAAAAAAAGGTAAGCTTGATATAAAGTTACTTTTTAAAGATGGTAAGCTCTTTAAAAAGTATGTAATAAATATGAAAGTTATAAATCTGGTAAGCGCACTCCCTGGAAATGGAAGAGTTAATGCCCTGAAGATTTTAAAGGATTTAAAAATAAGCCCTAGTAAGAAAGTTGGCGGGCTGGGTAAGAATCAGAAAAAAAGTTTTTACAAGTTTTTTAACATAGCTTAGACTGAAAAGTTTTCAATATTTTATGACAGGCAGAGGAAAATTATTTATTGTCTCCGGACCCTCAGGTTCTGGAAAAAGTAGCCTGATTAATGATATAGTAAATGAATCGGACGATTTTGTAAGATCCATCTCAGTTACCACCAGACCGAAAAGAGAAGATGAAACTAGCGGCAGGCAGTATCATTTTATAAGTAAGGATGAATTTGAGGAACTTATAGAAAAAGATATGCTGCTTGAATGGGCAAGCTATGCTGGTTGTCTATATGGCACTCCCAAAAAATTCGTATCAGAAAAATTAAGTAAAGGTAAAAATGTAATTCTGGTAATTGAGGTCCAGGGCGCCATGCAGGTTATAAAAAAACTAAAAGATACCTATTTAATCTTTATTACCACTTCTTCATTTAAGGAGCTGGAAGAGAGAATCAAAAAAAGGAGAGCTGACAGTCTGGAAGAAACAAATAAAAGATTGGAAATTGCAAAAAGTGAACTGAATTATAAGAAATATTATGATTGCATAATTGTAAATGATGATTATAATGAGGCTTTGCTTAATTTAAAGAAAGTTCTAGGTTTTCAAAAAGGAAGGAAATGATATAAATGAAAGTGCAGTATGTTGATGAATATAGAGAGAATGCAGACAGCAAATATAAACTATGTATATTGGTGGCTAAAAGAGCCAGAGAACTGGGAGAGTATCTTTCTGCGCAAAAAAATATGGAAAGAATAAGTGTGGTAAAACCACTGGTTGATGTAGAATCACGTGATCCACTGGAAATCGCCTTTAATGAAATAAAAGAAGGAAAAGTAATTTACAAAAAGAAAAAGGAACCTATATAATTTTGGTTTTAAATAAATCAGTATTTTTAAAAAAAAAGATAGTTCTGGGAATTACTGCCTCTATTGCAGCTTATAAGGCAGCTTCAATTTGCAGCAGACTGGCTGATATGGGTGCTGATGTAGTTCCTGTAATGACTCCTAATGCTCTAAATTTTATAACCCCCATTACTTTCAGCTCAATCTCTGGAAATAAAACTATTGTGGAGCAGTTCGCAAACGAGAAGAAAATTTACCATATCTCACTTTCCCATAGTGCAGATATTTTTTTAATTGCACCGGCTTCAGCTGATACCATTTCAAAATTATCTTATGGAATTTGTGATAATTTACTGGCTACTTCAGCGGTTTCTGCTACCTGCCCAGTGTTGATTGCGCCGGCTATGAACGAAAGTATGTATCTTAACCCCATAATTCAGAAAAATATTCTGCGGCTGAGAAAGTCAGGAAAATATTTTTTCATAGGGCCGAAGAGTGGCAATCTGGCCTGTGGTGAGAAAGGTCTGGGAAGACTGGAAGATGAAGATATCATAATTGAAAGACTGGGAGAGCTTCTTAATTATAGTTCCGATCTTAAAGGGAAAAAAATTGTAATTACAGCCGGTGGCACCAGGGAGTTTATTGATACTGTAAGATATATATCCAACAGGTCCAGTGGGAAAATGGGTTATGCTCTGGCTGAAGAAGCTTATTTCAGAGGTGCTGAAAAGGTAATCCTTATAAGCACTGTAAGGAACCTGCCGCAGCCATACGGCGTAGATGTCAAATATGTTGAAGACTCAAGCGGGATGAAGAAGGTGCTGGATAAGTATTATAGCACCAATGATGTTGCTGTAATGGCAGCTGCTGTAAGCGATATAATCCCGCTTAAAAAATATAATTTTAAGTTAAAGAAAAAAAATGATATATTATCCAGAATTAGTTTTAAAGAAAATGAAAACATCCTCAAATATTTAGCTAAAGAAAAGAAAAAGAATCAATACCTGGTTGGTTTTGCTGCTGAAAGTGGTTATAATTCCAGAGATGTTTTAGAAAAGATTAAGGATAAAAATATTGATATGATTGTTGCTAATGATATCTCCAGAGAGGATATAGGAATGGAAAGCGATTATAATGAAGTTGATATAGTAAGACAGGATGGGGCTGTAAAGAAATTAGCCAGGGATAAGAAAAGGATTATTGCCAGGGGAATCTGGGATGAAATTGTAAAAAGTTTAACGGAGCGGTAAAAGTTTTGATAGGAGGAATAATGACAAAGAAAAGGGATTTCTTATTTACTTCGGAATCAGTTACTGAAGGTCACCCGGACAAGATGGCTGATCAAATTTCAGATGCAATTCTTGATGCTATGATAGCTGATGATCCCAGATGCAGGACTGCCATAGAGACGTTGCTTAAAACAGGAATTGTAGTAGTAGCAGGTGAAGTTGCCACTACTACTTATGTAGAAATTCCTGATATTGTTAGAGAAGTTATTAAAAATATAGGCTACACCAGGGCAAAATATGGTTTTGATTATGAGACCTGCGGTGTTATTTCTTCTATTGGAAAGCAATCGCCTAATATCGCCCAGGGTGTGAATAAAGCTTATGAGGCCAGAGTAGGAAATGGATATGAAAATGAATTTGATACTCAGGGTGCTGGAGACCAGGGAATGATGTTCGGTTATGCGTGCAATGAAACTGAGGAGTTTATGCCCCTTCCTATCCAGTTGGCTCACAGGCTGTCTCACCGGTTATCTGAAGTTAGAAAGGCAGGGATACTGTCATACTTGCGGCCTGACGGTAAAACGCAGGTAACGGTAAGATATGAAAATGACAGGCCAGTTTCAGTTGAAACCATTGTAATAGCTTGTCAACATGCTCCCAATATTGATATAGAAACACAAATAACACCGGATATCAAAGAATTTGTAATAAAACCAATTGTTCCTCAGGAGTATTTAAGCAAGGATTTAAAGTTATTTGTAAACCCAACCGGGGAATTTACTATCGGCGGTCCCATGGGTGATACCGGGGTTACCGGGAGAAAAATAGTTATAGATACCTATGGTGGAATGGCAAGACATGGCGGAGGGTGTTTTTCAGGGAAAGATCCTTCTAAAGTTGATAGGTCGGCTTCCTACGCGGTAAGATATGTTGCCAAAAATCTGGTAGCAAGCGGGGCTGCTGACAGGCTTGAAATAGAAGTAGCTTATGCCATTGGTGTATCGCACCCAGTATCAGTTATGGTAGAAACATTTGGCACTGAAAAAGTGGATGTTAAAAAAATTGAAAAGGCAGTAAA
This sequence comes from bacterium, assembly GCA_030611285.1. Lineage (GTDB taxonomy): Bacteria > Actinomycetota > Humimicrobiia > Humimicrobiales > Humimicrobiaceae > Hydromicrobium. The sequence goes on from JAUWQC010000012.1 coordinate 9,659, forward strand.
AGAAATATTTGACCTAAGACCGGCAGCGATTATTAAAAACTTGAATTTACTCAGGCCAATTTACAAGAAGACTGCTGCTTACGGACATTTTGGGAGGCATGACAGAGATTTCACCTGGGAAAAACTGGATAAAGTTGATGAAATTAAAAGTTTTCTGGGTCTTAAATAATTATAGTGTTTTAAATGGGTAGAAATAAAAAATATGCAGAGGTTTATATAGATATAAAAGCCTTTGATATTGATCATGCTTTTGACTACAGGATACCACCGCATTTATCTTCCGATATTGGTACTGGAAGAATTGTTCAGGTTCCCTTTAAAAATAGAGTTGAAGTTGGCTACATTGTAAAAATTAAAGATAAGTCAGAACTTAAAGACAGGGAAATAAAAGATATTTTAAAAGTAGTAGAAAAGAGGTCTGTTTTTAACGCGGAGAGACTTGAGCTTATTCGTTGGATTAGCCAGTATTATATTCAACCGCTGGGGAGTGTAATTAAGTTTTTCCTGCCCCCCGGGGGAAAGTATAGACAGGCAATTAACAGTCCCGGGGTTACCGGAGTTCAATTAAAATTCAAAGATTACATAACTTTAAACAGGACTGGATATGACCTGATAAAAGATAAGATAAACTGGAAAAGAAATTTCTCACAGAAAAAAATAATTGATTATTTGGTTTCAGGTGGTGAAGTTTTAAAAGAAAAACTTATAAAAGATACCGGTTCAGGCTATTTGAGCCTGGCCAGTCTTGCAGATAAAAATATTATATCCATAGTAAAAAAAAGACAAAAAAGGGATTTTAGGTACGAATACTGGCCTGACAAAGAATTAAAGAAAAAAAAGGTAATTTTAAACCCCTATCAAAAAAATGCCCTGCGCAGTATAGATGATGCCATTCAGAAAAACATTTTTCACAAGTTTCTGATCGAAGGCGTAACTGGCAGCGGAAAGACTGATGTTTATATAGCTGTGTGCAGGAAAGTAATAGAGAAGAAAAAAAGGGCACTTATTCTTACCCCTGAAATTTCCTTAATTCCCCAGCTGTTTTCAAGATTTGAATCTGAGTTGGGGTCCAGGGTCTGTGTGTATCATTCTAATATGAATGAAGCGGAAAGATATGAAAGATGGCTTGATATATGGGAAAATGAGTTTGACGTAATAATAGGAACAAGATCTTCAATTTTTACTCCTATAGGTAAACTGGGCGTGATAATACTGGATGAAGAGCATGACCCATCCTATAAGGAAGGAACAAGAGTCAGATATAATACCGGTGATGTGGCAATAAAACTGGGGGAAATACTGAATATCCCTGTGGTTATGGGGAGCGCAACTCCCAGTATTGTTACCAGGTATAAAGTAGAGAACGAAAATGATTTTACATTGCTAGAGATTCCGGTTAAAGCCCAGAGCAGCAGTCCACTGGAGGTGCAAGTAGTTGACTTAAAAAAAATAGACCGCTTTAAAGAAGATACGGTTATAACCGGTAAATTATTTACTGCGATCAGTGAGGAATTAGAAAAAAATAATAAGATAATTATATTTTTAAATAGAAGGGGATACAGTAATTTTGTAATATGCAATAAATGCGGCAGTGTGCCTAAATGTTCTGCCTGTGACCTTTCCTATAATTACCATAGTGATCGCAGGAAACTGGTATGCCACCATTGTGGGAGGGAGCAAAATTATAGCGGGAGGTGCCCTGTTTGCGGCGCAGATAATATCTTTTTATGCGGTACCGGAATTCAGAGGGTGCAGTCCAAGCTTAAGATGAGATTTAAAAACACACCCATACTTAGAATGGATTCGGATATAACTGTAAGGAAGAAGTCACACCAGGAAATACTAAACAGGTTTATTTCCCCTGGCGGGTCAATCCTTATAGGTACCCAGATGGTAGCCAAAGGACTGGATATTGAAGATGTAACTCTGGTAGGAGTTATTAATTGTGATAGTATGCTGGGGCTTCCTGATTATCATATGAATGAAAGAGTTTATCAGCTTATTACCCAGGTATCGGGAAGAGCGGGCAGGAAGAGAAAGAAGGGCAGGGTAATAATCCAGACCTATAATCCCCAGAGTAGTGTTATGAAAAATATACTGGCCGGCGATTATGAATCATTTTACGGCCAGGAGCTGACCAGCAGAAAGGAGCTTTGTTATCCTCCTTTTTCTAATCTAATAAATATTATAATTTCAGGGAAAGAAGAAAATAGGGTAAAGAAAGATATAAAAGAATTATTTGCAGAAATAAGCAAAGGTATCGGAAATGGCAGCAGCATACTGGGACCTGCTCCTGCTCCTTTTTATAAAATAAATTTATTTTACAGATGGCATATAATAATAAAGTCTAAAAATATTGGGTATTCAAATAAGATATTGTCTGAGATATTAAAGAGATTTAAAAAATTTGATAAAAATAAGATAATTATTGACGTAGATCCTGTGTGGATATTGTAAATTTGTGAAAGGCACAAGATGGCAGTTAAAAAAATTAGAAAAATTGGGGATCCGGTCTTAAGAGAGAAAAGCAAAAACGTGGGAAAAATAGACAGCAAACTCCTGGGACTGGTCAATGATATGATCGATACATTAAATAACGAGGGTGGAGTAGGCCTGGCTGCTCCCCAAATAGGGATAACCCGAAGAGTAATTATTGTTAATCTTGAAGGTAAGATTCAGACATTCATAAATCCGGTGATTGAAGTTCTGGACGATAAAAAAATAGAGAGTGATGAAGGCTGCCTGAGTATACATTCCATAAAGGGTTTCTGCGTTAAAAGATTTCCCAGGGTTAAAGTAAAGGCAAAAGATCTGGAAGGTAATGATATTACACTGGTAGCGGAAGATTTGCTTGCAAGAATATTTCAGCATGAGATTGACCATCTTAATGGGATAATGTATATTGACCATCTTGACCGCAAATCAAAAAGAGAACTGCTCTCTAAGATTAATGAGATAAAATAAAATATTTAAAATAGGGCTTCATGAAATTAAAAATTCGGAAGGAGACTTTAATTGAAAATATTGTTTTTCGGCTCTTCAGAAATCTCAGTTCCTTTTCTGGAAGAAATATATAAATCCCGGCATAGTATAACCTCAGTTGTAACTGCTGCCGATAAGCCGGCAGGAAGAGGAAGAAGGACTACTCCCAACATAGTAAAGAAAAAAGCCATTGAATTGGGTATTGACTTTATACAGATTGAAAAGTTTGACCATAGTTTTTTTAATAAATTTGCAGAGCTAGAATTTGATAGGGTGGTAGTAGCTTCTTTTGGTAAGATACTTCCTGAGAAGATATTTAAACTTACTACTGCCAGGTGGTTGAATGTGCACCCGTCACTACTGCCCAGATATAGAGGTCCCACACCTATTATAAGCGCCCTTTTAAATGGCGATAGAGTAAGTGGGGTGAGTATAATCGAGGTAGTACCTGAAGTGGATGCCGGTGGTATATATGCACAGGTAAAGTTTGGAGTGGAAGAAGATGATAACAGGGACAGCCTTGAGCAAAAATCAGTAAAATTTGGAAAACCCCTTCTGATAACAGTACTTGACCTTATAGAAAATGAAAATCTGAAACCCTACCCTCAGGATGAGAAAGATGTAATTTATAGTCATAAGATTATAAAAGAAGACTTAAAAATTAACTGGGATAACAGCGCAGTGAAAATAGTCAACAAAATTAGAGCTTTCAGCTCAAACCCAGGTGCTTATTGTCTATGGAAAGGTTTAAGGATAAAAATTCTTAAAGCAAA
>JAUWQC010000004.1 GCA_030611285.1 bacterium
AAACTGATAGGAAAAAAGCAATATTTAAGGCTCTTGAAATGTCGCGAAAAAATGATGTAGTTCTTATAGCGGGAAAAGGTCATGAAAATTACCAGGAGTTCAAAGATTACAGAATACCATTTTGCGATCGGGAAGTAGTAAAGGAGTGGGCTGCGGGAAAAAATGAAAGAAAAAATAAAAGTTGAAAATGTAATATCCTGGACAAATTGTAATTTGATTTCAGGAAATATCAAGAAGTATGTTTACAACATATCCACTGATTCCAGAACCATAAAAAGAGGGGATTTCTTTATTCCTCTGGTGGGCGAAAATTATGATGGCCACGATTTTGTAGGATCAGCTATAAAAAAGGGCGCTAGCGGTTTTGTATTTGAATCAGGATATAAAGAAAAATTAACACTCTGGAAAAAGAATATAAAGCTTAAAAATTTTAATAATCTAATAATCTTGCAGGCAGATAATAATTTAATTTTTTTAGAAAATATTGCCTATAGTTATATACGTAAATTTAATCCAACCATAATCGGTATAACCGGGAGTGTGGGTAAAACTATTACTAAAGATTTTCTGGTAAATATATTAAGTAAAGAGTATAGAGTTGAATTTACCCCCAGGAACTATAATACTGAAATTGGAGTATCAAAATCTATTCTGGAAATTGACAGCCAAACAGATTTTTTTATTGCTGAACTGGGTATGAGGGGAAAAGGTCAGATAGAAATGCTTTCCGGTATATGTAATTTAGATATAGGAGCTATTACGACTGTAGGTCAGTCACATATGGCTTTTTTTAAAGACTTGCGTGAAATAGCCATAGCAAAAGCCGAAATAGCAGAAATTCTTTACAAAAATAATGGAATCTTGTTTTTAAATGATGACGACAAGTATACTGATTTAATAGAAAAGAAAGTTAATTGTAGAATCATAAAATTCGGGAGAAATAATAATGTTGCATTTAATTTTATTGAAAAAAATATGGATGAGATGGGAAGATTTACTTTTAATTTCTATAAAGGTAGTAAGAAAATTATAGATATATATTTGAATATTCCCGGCTATCATAATATATATAATGCCTGTTGCGCGGCAGCAATATGCTCATACTTAAATATCAATAAAGAGTTGGTTAAAGCAGGAATTGAAAGCGCAGCTACTCCCGGTTCCAGAATGGAAATTGTAAGGAAAAAAGATAAAATAATTATAGATGATTGTTATAATGCCAGTCCGGTATCGGTTAAAAATGCTATTGATACGCTGGTTTCAATTTCAAAAAAGAAAAATATGAGAAGTGTAGCTATATTAGGAGATATGCTGGAACTGGGTAATGATTCATTTAAGTTTCACCGGGAAATCGGGCAGTATCTGTCTGAAAAAAAGGTGGATGTCTTGATAGCTTTAGGTGATCTTGCAGAGAATATATTTGAGAGTTATAGAAATAGTAGTAATTTTAATAAAAATAAAAATCTTTGTTTTTATTTTAAAGATAAGGAAAAGCTGGGTATGGAGATAAACAATTTTCTCAGGGCCAAAGATTTAATTTTAGTAAAAGGCTCAAGAGCAAATAAAATGGAAGATATTATTAATTTAATATAGGCGGAAATTAATATATGAACTGGATATTTTTATCGGTTATAATTGGAGGTTTAATATCACTTCTGTTAACACCTCTATTTATAAAATTTCAAAAAAATAAAAAAATTGGAGAAAAAATCCGCGTCGACGGCCCAAAAACACATTCTGTTAAGACAGGAACACCAACTATGGGGGGGATAATATTTGTTCTGTCTTCCATGACTGCATTTACTATAGTGAGTCTGATTAAATATTACCGGCATAATGTTTACAGCATAGAAGGAATATTTGTTCTTTCCATATTATTGTTATGCAGCCTGATAGGGTTTATTGATGATTATATGGCGCTTAGAAAACAGAGATCTATTGGTATAAGGGGATGGGTAAAGATTTCTCTCCTGGCTGTAGTGTGTTTATATTTCATATTATTTTATGAATACATACTCAAAGCCAGCACTTATATAGGCATACCTTTTACTGATATAAAGGTTGAGCTGGGAAATTGGTATTACATTATTGTGGTATTGATTATAATCAGCACCACTAATGCGGTTAATTTAACCAATGGTCTCGATGGTCTGGCAGCCGGAGCTTCATCCATTGTTCTAGCTGTATTCTGTTTCATTGCCTTTTTAGAATGGTCCATACTTGATGTTTCTTACGGAGTAGATATAGCGGTGGTTAGTGGAGGAACTCTGGCTGCGTGCATAGGATTTTTATGGTGGAACACGGCCCCGGCTGAAATTTTTATGGGTGATACTGGCTCTCTTGGACTGGGTGGACTGATTGCAGCAGTTGCTATAATTTTAAAACAGGAAATTTTACTAATTGTAATTGGGGGACTTTTTGTTATTGAAACGTTATCGGTGATTATTCAGGTTTTCTGGTTTAAAGTTTTTAAGAAAAGAGTATTTAAAATGGCTCCCATTCATCATCATTTTGAGCTTCTTGGATGGCTGGAGATAAAAGTTATTATAAGATTCTGGCTGATATGTGTCTTATTTGCAGGGGTAGGATTTTTTATTTATTACTTAAAGTTTATAGATTGAAAAAATTTAAAAGAAAATTTAATCTGGTTAGAGATAAAAATTTATTGGTAATTGGTCTTGGAAGGACAGGAATATCCGTAATTGGAAAGATACTTAATTTTTGCTCGTCAATAACTGGAATTGATAGTAATCCTGACCTGAATCTGGAAGATGCATTTAATAAGTATCATGATATCAGTAGTAATAATTTAGAGGTAATATTAGGTAAAGACACATTAGAAGAAAAAGAAGTCATAGAAAAAATTGATCTTGCGATAATAAGTCCTGGTGTTCCTGATAATGCGCCGATAATTAAACTTGCCCGGGAAAATAAAATTCCTGTCTGGAGTGAATTAGAACTGGCGTGGAAATTGTTAAGTAAAGAAGAACAGGTCAGGACTATTGCTGTCACTGGCACTAATGGCAAAACAACAGTGGTGACTCTGATTGGAAAAATTCTTAATGATTCCGGAAATAATTGTATAGTCTGTGGAAATGTTGGTCTGCCGTTGATTGAAACCATAGATACAGAAAATAAGTACGACAGCAATTCGCGAGAAAATTTAATCAGGGTCATAGAGGTTAGCAGCTTTCAATTGGAGAGAATATACCACTTCAAACCTCATATTAGTGTAATATTAAATATCACCAGCGATCATATAGACAGACATAAATCTTTTGAAAACTATGGTGACCTGAAATTAAAGTTACTGGCAAATCAGAATGAAGATGACTGGTCAATTGTAAATATAGATGACCTGTATATAAATAAAAAAATTAAAGCTATCTCCAGAAGGCAAAATATACTGCCGGAATTTATTAAGTTTGGTCTGGAACCGGAAGATGACACAAACATTTTTTATAAAGATAATTATATTTACTACCAGATAGAAAGGAGCAGGGGGAAAATAAATATAGAAAATACTTCTTTGAAAGGCAAACATAATATTTCTAATATTATGGCCTCTATTGCGCCGACGATACTGATGAATATAAATGAAAAAAATATCGAAAAATCAATTAAAAATTTTAAGCCTCTAGACCATAGACTGGAATTTTTAGGTTATATGAACAATATAAGATGCTTTAATGATTCAAAATCAACTAATCCGGATGCAACTATGGTCGCTATTAATGATTTTGGTAAGGAAATTACATTGATTATGGGTGGCAAAGATAAAGATATGGATTTTTCTGAATTGATTTCAGTTCTAAACAAAAAAGTTAAAAACTTAATTTTGATAGGAGAAACTGCTCCCAGGATTTATGACCAGGTAATAGGAAGCCACTATGATTATAAAATATATAAGTGCAGCACGCTTGAAGCAGCAGTTAAAAAAGGATTTAAAGTTGCCGGCCCCGGGGAAGTCCTGATGCTCTCTCCTGCCTGCGCCAGTATGGATATGTTTAAAGATTATATAGAGAGAGGAAACAGGTTTAAAAGCTTAGTAATCTCAGAAAAAATCAGATACCATGGAAAAAAGAATTAATATCAAAAGACGCAGTTTTCTGAAAGTTGATATAGAATATTATTTTCTATTTATTTTGACTTTAATATTATCAATAATCGGATTAATAATGATATCGAGCTCCTCAGCTTCAATAGGAGAGAGATATTTTAACGATCCCTATTGGTTTATCAGAAGACAGATAATATGGTGGGCTATATCCTTTATATTTTTCATTCTGGCTTCAAGAATAAATTACCATTATTACCAGAAATTATCTAATTTTATAATAATTATACTAATTGTACTGCTTACTCTGGTCCTTATTCCTGGTATTGGAATTGAAGTTAACGGTTACAGAAGATGGATAGATTTAGGGTTTTTCAGCGTCCAGCCTTCCGAGTTTGCAAAAATAGCTCTGGTTATATTTTTTTCCAGCAGCCTTGATAGAAAATATAAAGATAATAAACATATTAAAAATATAGTTTTACCATCATTTTTTATTTTGTGTGTGGTTACTATTTTAATATTCCTGGAGCCAGATTTAGGATCTGTAATTGTTATATGGTTGATTGTATTTATAGTTTTATTTGCAGGTGGGTTAAAATTTAAGCATTTATTTGGTTTAGGATTTATCGGGCTTGCAGTAACGGTAAGTTATTTGTTTTTAGAAGATTATAGAAGAGAAAGAATTTTTGACTTTATTGAAAGAATTTCAGCCATAATTAAGGGAACAGGAGAAAGTGTAGGAACTGCTAACTTTCAGATATCGCAATCATTAATTGCCCTGGGTTCGGGAAATTTAACAGGATTAGGTCTGGGTAATAGCGTACAAAAATACTCTTATCTTCCGGAATCGCATACCGATTTTATTTTTGCCATTATTGGTGAAGAATTAGGTCTGGTAGGTACTGTACTTATAGTAGTCTTATTCATCCTTTTTATGTTTTTTGGGGTCAGGGTTTGCATTAAGACAAAGGATTATTTTGGCAGGGTAATGGCAGTAGGTCTTACCAGCACTATAGTGGTACCGGCAATAATTAATATTTCTGTGGTTATTGGGATGGCCCCTGTTACCGGTTTAACATTGCCTTTCATTAGTTTCGGTGGGTCATCACTGCTTACAAGTATGATAAGTGTAGGTATACTATTAAATATATCCAGGAATAATACATCGTCTGAAAGAATTCAGAATGATGTGGATAATTAAAATAAGGTAATTTCAGATTTAAGTTTAGTGGGTAGGATTTGGATGAGAAAAAAAATATTAATATGTGGCGGAGGAACTGGCGGGCACATATATCCGGCTCTGGCAATAATAGAATACATCAAAGATAGCTATCCTTTAGATGAGCTTCTTTTCATTGGAACCGAAAGGGGATTGGGAAGAAAGCTTATACCACAATCCGGTGTAAATTATAAGACAGTAAAATCCCGTGGATTAATTTTAGATGGCAGCATATCCAGGAAAATTTTAAATATAATAAAGTTTTTTTATTCTTTGGCTCTAGGTTTTTTACAATCATTTAAGATAGTGCTGAAGTTTAAACCTGATATAATACTGGGTATGGGCGGTTATATCTGCGCCCCTGTTCTTTTAGCTGGTATTTTTATGGGTCGAAAAATAACCTTGCATGAACAGAATTATATTCCCGGGAGGTTGAACAGTTTTTTTTCAAGATTTGCGCGGTATATTTTTATTAGTTTTAGTGATACAGATAAATATCTTAAAGTAAAAAAAAATAAAATAATTTTTACCGGAAATCCGGTGAGAAAGGCTGTAGGACAATCAAAAAATATCAAGCCAGAATTTGAGAAATGGGGACTGGAAAAAGGGCGATTTACCATAGTTGCTTTTGGTGGTAGTCTGGGTGCTGAAAAAATAAACAATACGGTAATTAATTTGTATAATTATTTTAAAGATAATGATAAAATTCAGATTTTACTTATTTGCGGCAGCCGTTTCTACAACCAATTAGTAAAAAGTGAAAAGAATATTATTGAATCTAAAGGTAAATTTATTTTAAAAATTTTCCCATACATAAGTGAGATGCAAGAAATATATAGAATATCAAATGTAATAATTTCCAGGGCAGGAGCAAATACTATATCTGAAATAATTGAATGCAATATACCTGCGATACTTATACCTTATCCTTATGCGGTGGCTAATCACCAGTTCTATAATGCAGATTTCCTGGCCAGGAAAGGAAAAGCTATTCTGATTGAAGATAAAGATTTAAATGAAGAAAAAATAATTAAAATTATAGAATTGCTTATTAAGGATGATAGAAAAAGATATAAAGAAATGAAAAATATAGAAATTAGAGATGTTAAAACTAATAGTGCAGAGATTATTGCTTCAAAACTGATGGAGAACTAAATTGGAGAATACTGATAATATTTTAAAAAGAAATAAAAGGTGTTTTTTAATTGGAATAGGTGGAGCCGGAATGAGCGCCATAGCTCTGGTACTCCATGGAATGGGATTTGTAGTTTCAGGTTCCGATATAAAAGAATCCCGCTATACAAATGTTTTAAAAAATGAAGGTATCAAAATTATTATCGGCCATAGTAAAAAAAATATTGAAGGCGCAGATATAGTGGTCTATTCTACAGCAATACCTTGCGATAATCTGGAAATAGAGACTGCCAGAGAAAGAAAGATTCCTATACTTGCCCGTTCTGATATATTAGCCTGGATTTTAAATAGTAGAAAGGGAATAGCTATTTCCGGGACTCATGGAAAGACCACCACTACTTCTATGACTTCTTTAATTTTTAGAGGATTGGGTCTCGATCCTACCATAGTGGTTGGGGGAGAATTAAATGAGCTGGGATCAAATGCAAGGTATGGAAAGGGAGATTATGTAATAGCTGAAGCGTGTGAAAGTGATGGATCTTTCTTAAAATATAAGCCTTCTGTAAGTGTTGTTACAAATATTGAAGGAGATCACTTTGATTTCTATAAAAACATTGAAGAAATAAAACAAAACTTTTTAAAATTTATTGGAAATACCAGATCCGGGGGTCTGGTAATCTTGAATGGTGATGAAATATATCTTCAGGATTTTTTTAAATCCGATGATAAAAAGATTATTTATTATGGAATCAATACCGAAAATCATATTTATGCTGAAAATATAAAATTTTCTAATTTTACTTCCTCTTATGCTCTGGTTACTGGCAAGGGTAAAAAAACTAAAAAAATAAAAATCAAGTTAAATGTGCCCGGCATTCATAATATAAGGAACAGCCTGGCTGCTTTTGCAGTATGCTATGGTCTGAATCTGGATATGGAAAGAGCTGCTGATATATTAAAGTTTTTTACGGGAGTTAAAAGGAGATTTGAAAAAAGAGGGGAGAAGAAAGGCGCTGTAATTTTTGATGATTATGCTCACCATCCTTCGGAAGTAAAAGCAACTCTGGAGGCTGCAGCAGAAGAAAAAAATAAAAGAATAATCACAGTTTTTCAACCGCACAGATATTCGCGGCTGGCCAATCTAAAAGATAAATTCAACAGTTGTTTTAATATGAGTGATATCCTGATTATTACTGATGTTTATGGTTCAGGTGAACAGCCAATTCCAGGTATTACCGGTAAAATTTTAATTGATAATATAATAGACAGCGGTTTTAAAAATAAAATAATTTATATTCCAAATCTTCGGGATGTAACTAAATATCTTGAGCTCAATATGAGAAGCAATGATATGATTCTGTTAATGGGGGCTGGAGATATCACCAGGGTTACAGATGAAATATTAAAATCTTAAGTTAATGACATGGAACTTGAGAGATTGAGAAAATTAAAACTAACCAGGGAAGAAATTAAAAGGGTAATTAAAGATACTAAACTGGATAATATAATATTTGATGTGGACACATCTGAATTAACCTCTATTAAAGCTGGTGGTAGGGCATTATGTTATTTTGTAGCAGATAAAATGAGAGATTTAAAAAAAATGATCGAGACCTGTACGGAGAACCAAATTGACCTTATGGTAATCGGAGATGGCACTAATATTTTGTTTAGTGATAAATATATTGACCTGGTACTATTAAAACTGGGCAGGGATTTTGATTATCTGGAGTTTTCAGATGAGAATAAAATTACAGCAGGGGCTGCCTATAAACTTTTAAAATTTGTGGTTGCAGCTGCGGCCAGGAGATACGACTTTTCCAACCTTGCTGGTATACCTGGTACTATAGGTGGAAGTGTTATAGGCAATAGTGGAAGTAAATATAAAGGAATTTGCGATTTTGTGGAAAGGGTAAGCTATATTTCAAATAAAGGAGGAAATATAAGGGAAGAGACTATTGGTTTGGGTGATGGTGACTTTGGTTACAGGCATTTTTATATCCCGGATTTAATAGTTATTACCAGAATAGTTTTGAATGCCCGAAAGTCTGATAGAAATAATATTTTAGAAAAAATCGCAAGCAGCATAAAAAATAAAAAACTAACTCAACCGGTTAATGTTAAAAGTTCAGGCTGTTTTTTTAAAAACATCATTGGTTGCCCTGAATCTACTGGAGAATTAATAGAGAAGTGTGGACTTAAAGGATTTATTTATGGTGGTGCCAGGATTTCGGATAAACATGCTAATTTTATTGAAAATTTTGATAATGCCAGTTCAGAAGATATATTTATCCTTTCAAAAATAGTAAAAGATATGGTTATGAATAAGTTTAAAATGGAGTTAGAATATGAAGTAAAGGTAGTTGGATTTTGATATGTCAGATATATCGGAAAAATTTGAAAACCTTCAGGTAAGAAAAAAGAAAAAGTTTCTAAAAATTGGAGTAATTGCCGGCGGTATCTCATCTGAAAGAGAAATATCTCTCCTGACCGGGAAAAATATTTACAAATCCCTATTAAAATCAGGGTATAATGCTGTCTTCATTGATTTTAAAAACGATTTCTACAGTAAGTTAAAGAAAATTAATTTAGCATTTTTGGCGCTTCACGGAAGATATGGTGAGGACGGCACTGTTCAGGGGTTACTGGAACTTATGAAGATTCCATATACTGGTTCAGGTGTGCTGGGAAGTGCTATTGCTATTAATAAGATATTATCGAAGAAGATTCTAGAATATGAAAATATACTTACTCCGGAATACATTGCCCTGGATTCTAATGATGGCCTGAATTTAAAGAAGATAAAATCGCTTATAAATAAAAAAATATTCTATCCTGTAATAGTAAAACCGAACCGTGAAGGTTCAACTATAGGTGTAAGTATTGTGAATAATAATGATCAGATCAAGCACGCTATTGAAGATGCGGCAGGATATGATAATAAAATTTTGATTGAAAAATATATTAATGGAAGAGAGTTAACTGTGAGTATTATAGGTAATGAGCCGGTTGCTCTTCCAATTATTGAAATAAAACCAAAAAGTGGTTTTTACGATTATAAGTCAAAGTACGTTAAAAATATGACTGAGTATATAGTTCCTGCCCAGTTGGATAAAGAGATATCCAGGCATATATCTGAAGTAGCGGTTAAGAGCCACAGGATATTGGAATGCAGCGGCATATCAAGAGTGGATTTTATGCTGGATAATTATAACAATGCTTATGTTTTTGAATTAAATACCATGCCTGGCATGACTGTTACCAGTCTGGTTCCCAGGGCAGCTAAATCTGCAGGAATTAATTTTGATCTATTAGTAGAGATAATATTGGATTTGGCAAATTTAAAAGTATAACTTCAGGTGGTAAAATTAAAAATAGCGAAAATATTATCTTAGCCAGAAGAAGAAAAATTTTTAGGAGGAGACTTTGGAATTTTTTCAAGTTCCTGTTGATTTGCTTTTTTTTTGCAGCAGTAGTATGGGGCTTAAATTATTTTTATCAAAGTGAGTATTTTAAAGTTAAAAATATAGATATCCAGGATAATACACATTATGAAGATGAGGAAGTCAAAGTTTTAATATCTGAAGTAATAGGCGCCAATATATTTGATATAAATAAAAAAATAGTGGAAGAGACTATAGCCCGGGAGTTAAACTGGGTTAAGGAGGCAGAACTAAGAAAGATTTTCCCTGATAAAGTTATAATAAAATTGGACGAAAGAAAACCTTACCTTAGAATGGTCTATAAAGATAAATATTTTCTGATAGATAGTGAAGGAGTGGTGCTGGATAGGATTGAGAAAGAGGATTTGGATGAGTACAAAGATTTAATTCTGGTAAGAAATGTTGTTAATTATAGCGTCGATATTGGAGAAAAAATTGCAAAAAAAAATGCATTGAGCTGTGTAGATATTTATAAAGCCTTTGATAGTCAAATAAAAAGTATAATCAAAGAAGCAAGACTTGAAGATAATATTTCAGGAGATATAGTTTTTAAAACTTACAATGGAGAGGAAATCAACTTTGGCAACAGCAGTGAAATAGTAAAAAAAGTTGAAAATTTAAAACAATTGTTAAAAGAGGAAACAAATTATACTATAATAGATTTAAGAAGTCCTGAGTGTCCGGTAGCAGAATAAAAAATAGTGGAGGTTCGATTGTCAGCGAATGATGAATACATTGTTGGTATTGATATAGGCACCACGAAAGTAACCACTTTAATTGGAAGAGTAGGAAAAAATAATACACTAAAAATAAAGGGTTATGGAATTTCTGGTTGCAAAGGGATGAAAAAAGGTCTGGTTATAGATATTAGCGAAGCTACCAAGTCTATACTTAATTCTGTAGAAATGGCTGAAAAATCTACTAAAATGTTTATTGATAATGCTTATATAGGAGTTACAGGAAAACATATTTCTTCTATAAGTAATTGGAGTGAAATAAATATCAATTCCTCTAATAATATAGTAAGGAAAACAGATGTAGATAAGCTTATTTCTATGGCAAATAAAGTGAATGTACCCTCACAACACGAAATTATACATACTTTAATCAAGCAATTTGTTATTGATGGAGAAAAAGGTATAGTAGATCCTATAGGTCTTTCAGCCAGCAAACTGGCAGTTGAGTTATTAGCTGTTTATGGGACAGCTTCTCTAATTAACAATGTTGTTAATAGTATAAAAGCAGCTAAAATAGGAATTGAAGATATAATTGTAGAAGCCCTGGCTTCAAGCGAGGCTGTTCTTACCCCTGAAGAAAAGGAGAGCGGAGTAATACTTCTTGATATTGGAGGCGGAACAACTGATGTTGCAATATATAAGAATAAAAAAATGATATTTGCATATTGTCTGCCGGTAGGTGGAGATTTAATAACCAATGATATTTCTATTGGTCTTAATATAACTTTTCCAAAAGCAGAAGAGATTAAGAAAAAATTTGCTAATGTTGATTACAACTTTTATGAGACTTTAAATAAAATCAATATAGGTGATATTAAGATTGATAGCAACAGGACAACATTAAACATACGGTTGTATAATATAGTAAATTGCAGGGTTAAAGAATTGCTGAACCTGGTTAAAGAAAAAATTGAAGGTTATAGTTTTATGCATCAAATCCCATGTGGTCTGGTTATAACTGGAGGAACATCACTACTAAAAGGTATAGCTCTCCTGGCGAATTCAGTTTTTAATTTACCGGTAAGATTAGGAGTTCCTTATGACGTTGAAGGGCCTTCAGAAGTGATTAATAACCCTATTTATTCTACAGGTGTAGGTTTATTAAAATATGCTTCTCAACTGGAAAATTACCTGGATTTGGACCAGATAGGTGAAAAGAACCAGCAGCGTACTTTTATGAGTAGATTTAGGGAATTTATTTTAAAAATTTTAAAAAATGAAAGCAGGTGATAGCTGTGAGTTTGAACTTTGATAAAAGTTATTATGCTGTTATAAGAGTTATAGGAATAGGCGGCGGCGGCAACAATGCAATTAATAGAATGATAGAAGATAATTTAAGCGGATGCGAGTTTGTGGCAATAAATACTGATGCCCAGGTTCTTATGATGTCAAGTGCTGATAGGAAAATATTACTTGGCGAAAGTGGCCTGGGGGCAGGATCCGACCCGGAAATTGGCAGGATAGCTGCTGAAAAATCTATAGAATCTATAAAAGAAGTAGTAAAGGATGCAGATATGATATTCCTTACATTAGGTGAAGGCGGAGGAACTGGAACAGGTGCGGCTCCTATTATAGCAACTGCTGCCAGAGAAGCAGGATGCCTGATAATTGCAGTTGCAACAAAGCCGTTCACATTTGAAGGCAGAAAAAGGATGAGTCAGGCTGAAGAAGGTATCGAGAATTTAAAAGATAAAGTTGATACCCTTATAATAATACCAAATGATAGACTACTGGAGATTTCTGATGATAACACCACACTACTTAATGCCTTTAGACTAGCGGATAATGTGCTTAAGGCAGGTGTTAGAGGAGTTACTGATCTGATTACTCTGCCAGGACTGATTAATTTAGATTTTTCAGATATAAAATCAGTAATTAAAAATGCAGGGAATGCAATATTGGGAAATGGAATAGCATCTGGTGAAAGTAGAGCTATTAAAGCTGCTCAAAATGCAATTAACAGCCCTCTGATAGAAACCTCTATAGAGGGGGCAAACGGAATTTTATTAAATATATCTGGTGGACCTGATCTGAAACTTTTTGAAGTCAACCAGGCAGCAGAAATTATAAGGAATGCTTCAAGCCCAAATGCAAATGTTATTTTTGGAGCTGTTATTGATGAAAGTATGAGTGATAAAATAAAAGTTACCATTATTGCTACTGGATTTGAACCTCCTAAAATCCAGAGAATAAAAACAGATGATGGAATCAAAAAGAAAAAAGAAGTAGAGAAAAAGTTATTTGAGTTTGAAAAAGATATACTTGCCGGAAAAGATAAAAAAGAAGATTTTAAAAAAATATCAGAGGATGACCTCAGGTCTTTAGGAGAAGATGATTATCTTGATATACCTACTTTCCTGAGGAAAAATAAAAAATAATTTATTTGTTTAAAATGTTTAAAATAGAAAAGATATTAGCAGATGGTCTTCCAGTATATTTATCCACTTATTTAAGAAATAGCTATAGAATAGTTTTTTGCTTTGAGGAAGGAGCCACAATGATTAGAATAGGTTCTATTATCTTTAAATAAATTTTTAATTATATAGAGGAGGAACAATGAGTAGATTTTTTAAGAAAATTCTTTCTTTTTTTGGTTTATCGGATGAAGGTGATATAGGTATCAGAGATAAAAAGGATGAAAATACAGCAGGACCGGAAGCCAGAATGTTAAGAGATAGAAGTGGTAAAATAGATGCAAGACATAGCAAAAAGAATCTAAGGAGAGGGCGTATTATTAGCGCGAATCCGCCAAGAAAAGTTTCATTAATTGGTTCAGTTAAAGGTGGAATAAAATCAAAAGTATTTGTAGCAGAACCAAAGGAATTTGAGGAAATACAGATAATTGCGGATAATTATAAGGATGATATTCCTATAATAATCAATCTACAGAAGGTAGACCAGGATCTTGGTAAAAGAGTTATTGATTTTTGTAGTGGACTTACCTATGCCTTAGAGGGAAATATAAAAAAAGTGGCAGAAAAAGTTTTCTTAATTACTCCATATAATGTAGAAGTTAGTTCGGAAGAAGAAGAACTACTGGAGGAAAAAGGTTTTTATAATCATTTTTAAAAATAGAGGAGTATTTATTTGGGTAATTACAAATTAGGGATAATCGGCTGTGGAAATATGGGCGAAGCGATACTAAAGGGAATACTGGACTCCAGTTTCTTAAAATCTAATGAAATAATATTCTATGATAATGATAATTACCGGAGCAGGTACATTAAAAATAATTATAAAATATATTCAGCTGAAGGAATTATTGAAGTCATAAAAAAGTCCAGATATATATTACTGGCAGTAAAACCACAGAACCTAAAAATTGTATTGGAACAGATGAAGAGTTGTTTTAATTTTAGGGTAAATTCAATTATCAGTATTGTTGCCGGGATACCCACATATTATATAGAGAAAAAATTGAATTCAAATGTTTCAGTTATAAGAATAATGCCCAATACTCCTGCATTATTTAAAAAAGGTGCAGCTGCGATAAGTGAGGGAAGATTTGCAAAAAGCGGGGACTTATTATTTTCGAAAAATTTAATAAAAAATATAGGTGATTATGTAATAATTGAAGAAAAGTACCAGAATATAGCGGCAGCTTTAAATGGAAGCGGACCAGCTTACTTTTTTCTTTTTTGTAAATATTTGATTGAAGCTGGAATAAGAAATGGACTGGACCCAGAAATATCAAAAAAATTAGTGACCAGTACTATGATTGGAGCGGGAATAACTATTGAGAAATCTAGAATTGACCTTGATGGTTTAATAAAAAAGGTCGCATCACCAGGCGGGACTACTGAGGAAGCCTTAAAAGAATTTAAGAGAAGGAGGCTGGATAAAATAATTTATAATGCTGTAGAAAGTGCGAAGAAAAGAGCATACCAGTTGCAGAATTTTCTTGACTAAAGGAAATGTAATGAGACTTTTTATTGAGCTGGTTATATTTTTTTTAAGGGTTTATATTGGTATAATATGTATAAGAGTAATTATATCGTGGTTTAGGATAAATCCAAGTGGTTTCTGGATCAAGGCTTATAAATTGTTAGTTGACATAACTGAACCATTTTTAATAATATTTAGGAAAATTGTACCATTAGCGAAGATTGGAAGGTTTTATATTGATCTTTCTTATATTGCAGCAATTATAATAATTGAGCTATTAATATTATTGTTGCGTTATGTAGGTTATAGATATATGTAGATAATAAATTTTGTCTGGAGGTAGTTATGAATATAAATGCGGAGAGTATCCAAAAAAAGGAATTTCATATTGTATTCAAAGGATATAAACCGGAAGAGGTTGATAAATTTTTAGATATTCTTACAGTGGAATTCGATAGATTGAAGAAATCTCAAAGGCAACTTCAGGAAAATTTGGATAAACTAAAATATGAGGGAAATAAGGAATCTGTTGAAATGAAAAGGGTTATTCAGGAAGCTCTTGTATCAGCGCATAAGGTGGCAGAAGATATAAAACGAAAAGCAGAAAAAGAAGCAGAGAAAATAGTAAGAAATAAAATAGCAAAGGAAGAGGAGGCATATAAGTACTTATTGGGTAAAAAAGCTCAATTAGAGGGAGATATAAAGAAACTAAACCAGGAATATGGGGACTTTAAAGGTAAGATTTCTAAAGTGGTGGATGATTTTAAGGAAACAACTTCAAAATTAGCAGAGGAGAAATTTATTAAAATTCCTGAAATTAGTAAGATGAGTTTTGATATTGATAAAATTAAAATAGGTGAAGAGGAAAAAGAATAAAAGTTAATAGGAGAAGAGGAAGAAAAACGGGGAATTTATGAATCTGAAGAAAAGTTCATAGAGGAAGGTGCAAAAGAGGAAAAGTTAATAGGTGAAGAGGAAAAAGAAGAGGAAGAGGAGGAAAAATTTATAGGTGAAGAGGAAAAAGAAGAAAAGTTAATAGGAGAAGGGAAAGAAGAAGAAAAAGGAAAATATAAGCCAAAAAGAGTTAAAAAGAAAATAGACATAGCCAATCCGGATATAATTAATGATTTCTTTAAGACTGATGAAGACTGAAACAATTAAGTTAATCGTAAAGCCAAATTCTGCTGCTACCGGTGTTTATGGAATTTATATGAATAGAATAAAAATAAAACTGGTGACTGCCCCGGAGAAAGGGAAAGCTAATAAAGAACTTATAAATTTTATTTCTGATAAAACAGGTGTTCCTAAAAAAAATATAAAAATTATTGCTGGTGAAAAATCGATTTACAAAGAGATCAGTATAAAATCAGATAAAAATTTAAATTTAACCTCAAGACTTCTTTCAAGTTAAGTAAGTTTATGTCTTATTTAACACTCGCACTTTTTATTGCATTGGCATAGATTAACGGAGATTAACTGTGCTATTTGTTGAAATTAATTGACAATTCAATATTATAATTTTAGTATATATTTATTTAAAATCTACAGAAAATATTTTATAATAATTTAATAATACTTTAATTGAACTATCTAAGAGTTGTGTTTTCAACTCTAACTGTTTAGCTTATTTTAATAAGCAAAAAGTGCGCTTTAGTTATCATTTTAATTAATATTACATAAAAAATGGAAATAATTTTAATCATAATAGAAGATAAGGAATTAATTAAAAATATACCCGGAATAAAGCTGCAAAATTATAATATATTGGTTTTAAGCAATATAAACTATATCAAGCATTATATAGAAGAGTATATGCCAAAATATGTGATATTATCAGCAAAATTTAAAAATTACAAAGAAATTGCAGAATACATAAATGGTTACACCGCAAGTGAGCTATTGATTACTGATTTAGAGAAGGAAAAAAATACTATCACCAGGGATATATATCTGGGCAGGATTGACAATATAGAAGATTTGAAAAGAGTGCTGGAGATAATAGATAATTTGAATATAAAAATAGATAGAAAAGAAGAAAATAGCTATAGATTTATACCTCAACAGATAATCTCATTTTACTCAATCCAGGGAGGAGTTGGAAAGACCAGTATGGTTTTTAATTTTTCCTGGTATATAAAAGACATTGTTGACGGGAAAATATTAATTATAGATTTAAATTTTTGTGAGGGCCCATCAGACCTGGCTGTTAGTCTTGATTTAAACCTATCTCCAAATCTAAGTGTATTTATTGAAAAGATTACTCAGGGAAAAGACTGCTTCAATAAATCAGTAATAAATCTGGATAATGATAAGATAGATATTCTGCAGCCACCGCTGTCCATATATCAAAGTGATAAGTTTAGTATTGATATGCTGGACAGCATAATTTATTCTGCCAGAAACAATTATGATATTATAATAGCTGATGTTCCTTTCAGGTATGACAATGTTTCATTAGAGATGTTGAATCTTTCAACTACTTCAATTTTAGTATTATCTCCGAACGTAAGGCTGGTGCCAAGAGTAAGCAATTTTCAAAAATTTCTACCAATCAGTCAAAAGAAGGGAATTATTTTTAATAAAGTAGGCAAAGGTGAAAAAACATATATAGATGAATATAAAAGTATATTAGATATTCCTGTTTGCGACCGGATACCTTTTATACCTGAAGAGGATAGGAAAATGATAGCCCGTGGCAGTAATTCTTTTGATATTCTGGATTTACAATCAAGAATGTCTAATTTAAGAAATTTTATTTTTTAAAAATGAATGAAGAAAAAAAATTATATACCATTAAAGAAGTCTCAGAGCTGGTTGGCATTAGCGAATCAGAGATAATCCGGATGGTTATGATCAAGAAATTGCCCGCCATAAGAGTTGGCAAGGCTATACGGATCAAAGAAGATGATCTGGAGATTTTCTTAAATGGGTTTTTAAGTGAAGAGGTAAAAACTGGCTACAGGGAACCTGTTTTGTATACAGCTGAACAAGTTGCAAAAATTTTAAAACTCTCGGTTGATAATATATGGAATTTACTAAAAACAGGGAGATTAAAAGGATTCAAGATAAGGGAAGGCAGAAGCTCCTGGAGGATTCCTGCTGGAAGTTTGGAAGAGTTTATAGAAAGTAGAACCAAAAAATCAATATAAGTTTTTAGTAATGATTGATAATGAAGATAGAAAGTCCAAGTTTACTATCTGGGAGAAGATAGCAGTAGCAGTAATTGTAATTTTGATAATTATTATAATTCTTTTAGTTTTTAACCAGAATATTAAAGAATATTTTGGAATCCTTAAAGATTGGTATGAAAGCAGTAACTAACCTCC
>JAUWQC010000043.1 GCA_030611285.1 bacterium
ATGTCTGTATTCTGGTATTAAATCTCATAACTATGTCATTGTAAAATTGTCTCGCATAAGCAATATTACTTTCAACACCATTAAGCTGCTCCATTAGTCTTAAAAAATGCTGGTCCGCTTTAAGATTAGGATAATTTTCAGACAACGCAAATAACGACTTCAAGGTACTTGTTATCATATTTTCAGCTTTTGCCTGTTCTTTTACCGTTTTTGCGTCAATACCTATCTTCCTGGCATTAATAACATTCTGCAGGGTTTCCCTTTCATGCCTGGCATACCCTTTCACTGTCTCTACCAGATTTGGTATTAAATCGTATCTTTTCCTGAGCTGTACGTCAATCTGATGCCATGAATTGTCAACTTTATTTCTTAAAGATACTATGGAATTATATATACCTATTCCAATAAAAAGCAGTAATATTATTATTCCTGCAATTATTGCTATAATGGAAACTACTCCTGTTAACATAATGACCTCCTGGCTATTTTGTTTTTCTTACTATTGAACCTGAGATATTTTACATTTTACTGTATCAAAAATAAACAACTTTAAATTATATCATATAAGCAATTGCAAAAATATAATCCTGTTTTACGGCTGATTTCCTCGCTATTGAACCGGTCAATATTGTTTTTTACACAAAAAATTTTTTATGGTATATTTCTTCTATTACCTTAATTGCATTTAAGTACCATCAAATAAAATCTAATGCTCTGGGGGGTGTTAATGAACGGTAAAAGTTGTTCTAATAATAAAGTCATTGGTCTTATTTCAGGAAATGGGGCCGGGAAAACCTCACTTGCAGAATGCTTCTTATATAATTCTAAAATTACTGATAGACTGGGAACCATAGATGCGAAAAATACTGTTTCAGATTTCAATCCACTGGAAGTCAAAAAAGGATTTAGTATCAGTTCAAGCATACTTAATTACAAATGGAAAGATTCTAATATAAATCTAATAGACTGCCCCGGGTATATGGACTTTATAGGACAGACTCAGGCAGCAATTAAAATAATAGACAGCGCGCTTTTAGTTGTTGACACAAAATCAGGAGTACATGCTCCCACTGAATTGGTCATAGAACTGCTGGCCAAAAATTCCAAACCAATATTCTGTATACTTAATAAATTAGATCTGGAAAATATAGATTACTTTAAAGTTGTAGAAGATATAAAAAGTAAATATAATTTAAACCTTGTTCCTATAACTACCCCTGTTAATAGCGGAGAAAATTTCTCTAAAATTGTAGATATACTTCAGAACCAGGCATATGAGTATAAAGATAAAAATTTTATAGGTAATAAGACTTCTGTAGATGAAAACATTAAAGATCAAATTGAAAGTCATCATAATGAACTGGTCGAATCTATAGTTGAAACAGATGACGTATTGATTAATAAATACTTAGAAGGTGAAGAAATTGGCGATAAGGCAATAAGTGATGTATTTAAAAAAGCAGTAGTAGCCGGAAAGGTAATTCCTGTATTTGCCATATCTTCAGGCAAGAATTTTGGCATAGATATTTTAATGGACTATATAAATTCCCTTCTCCCTTCTGCTCTTGATATACCTCCTATCAAGGCAAAAGACCTGGACAAAGATTCTGAGGCAGAAATAAAGCCTTCGCCTGATGGTTCTGTTCTGGCATATGTTTTTAAGACCATGGCAGATCCTTATATTGGTAAGTTATCTATATTTAGAATTTTTTCTGGAATCATTAAGATAAATGAAAACTACTACATATCCGGCCCAGAAAAAACATATAAATTTACAAATTTATTTAAACTCCAGGGCAAAAGTCAGAATAATATAAGCGAAGCTTCATGTGGAGATATTGTAGCTGTATCCAAAATTATGGATATTTCAAATAATGATACTATTTCAAGTCAGGATAAGCCATTAAAAATACCTGAAACAGAATATTTTTCCCCGACCTTGCCCAGAGCAGTTATACCCAGGAGTAAAGTAGATGAAGAGAAAGTAAGCAATGGCCTATCCAAATTAATACAGGAAGACCCTACCATAAGACAGGAATTAAATCTTGAAGTGCATCAAAACATTATCTGTGGAATGGGAGAACTGCATCTTTCAATAACCAGGGAGAAATTAAAAGAAAAATTCGATGTCGGTATTGATATGTTGGTACCAGATGTTGCTTATAAGGAAACAATAAGAAAAGATGTAAAAGCCGAATATAAATATAAAAAACAATCCGGCGGCAGGGGCCAGTACGGGCATGTTCTAATTGAAATAAACCCATTGGGTAGTGGTGAAGGTTTTAAATTCAAAAATAGTATTTTTGGTGGATCAATTCCTAAAGGTTATATACCAGGAGTGGAAAAAGGTATCAGGGAAGCTCTACAAAAAGGAGTTCTTGCCGAATACCCGGTAGTAGATGTTAGCGTAAATCTGTATGATGGGTCATATCATACTGTAGACTCTTCTGAGATTGCATTTAAAATAGCAGCGTCTATGGCTTTTAAAAAAGGAATGCAGGAAGCTTCTCCAGTCATTTTAGAACCTATTATGAAATTAGAAATTATAGTACCTGAAAAGTATATGGGAGATATAATTGGAGATATAAATGCAAAAAGAGGGAAAATTATTTCAATGACTCAAATTGAAAATAAAAAACAATTAATAAAAGCCACTGCTCCCCAATCAGAAACTTTCAACTACACAATTGATTTAACATCTCTTACCCAGGGAAGGGGACGTTTTATTCAAAAATTTTCGCATTATGAAGAATTACCTCCAAATTTAACCCATAAAATAATAGAAGAAAGGAAAAAGTAAAAGGAATGAGGAAAAAACACGAAATTTTTTTATTAGACAAATTTCCTTATATTTTATTCGGTATAATTTTAATTTTTTCATTAATAGTTTTTTTCTCGGTTAGGAGCTGCATGCCGTTAAATTTCTTTTCTAGAGCGCAGGAAGAGACTACTAATGAAACGGAATATTCCCTTTTTATATCTTCTCCCACTAATGACAAAGTCTTTCCTTTCATCAATCAAAATGAAACTGTTCCAGTGGAAATAAAGGCAAAAGAAGTGGAAAATACAGATTACACCATAAAAATAATGATAAATGATAATGAAATAAAATCATTCACCTCCCCTCCCTATGAATACAACTGGAATCCAGGCAGTTCTGGTGAATATGAAATAATAGCTCAACTGGTAGATGATAATGGTAATATCATATCAAGCTCAAACAAGGTTTCCTTTACGGTTGAATATGAATCTAAAACTGCAGAAGAAGATACTATTATAAGTATTGATGTGGAAGAAAAGAAAGCTAAGATACTCAGCCAGTCTATTTACAGGTCACAGAATACCATACCTGCCGGAGTCCCTTTATTTTCTTACAAATGTTACATCCCCCCGGTTATAGACGGGATTTTTCAGGAATGGGATAGATTTGAGAGTTTTAATGCTTTTGAGCCTACAGTTAAAAAAGAAAATTATACTACTTATACTGATATTTCAGGCACATTTTATTCCTGCTGGGATGATGATAATTTTTATTTTGTAGTGCAGGTAGTTGACGATGTACCCAACCAAAAATATACAGGAAATCAGTTAAATAAAGGTGATAGCATTACAATTGTATTCGATACAGAATTAGAAGAAGACATGCAAATTCCATTTTATAATAGTGATGATTATCAGATTGATTTCTCACCCGGCAATTTTTCTGATATATTTGAGGAATCATTTATGAACTGGCCCTCTAATGCTCCTCCCAGAGGGGTTAATGTTGCTTCCATAAAGCTGGCCAATGGATATCTATTAGAAGCGAGCATTCCCTGGTATAATTTTCCAAATTATATTCCAAATGATGAGGACGTGCTTGGTTTCACTATTTCTATACTGGATACTGACAACCTGGATTCAACAGAAGTTGTAATTTCATCTTCGAAGATATTTGACTTTAACAATGCTTCCACTCTGGGTACTATTGTACTGGTAGATGCAGGAAATATTCAGATTGATGAAGAGGAACCCGAGGATGAGGGTATTACCGAGAATACCGAAGAAGAGCCTGCTGATGGTAGTGAATAGGGTGCTGATTAATCCACTTCTTAATTTTAAACAAATAACCTGTAAGCCGAGTTATATGCTAACTTAGCAAAAATCCCCTGATTTTACCTGCTTAAATAAGATAAAAGGGAGATAAAATGAAATCACATCTATCTAATTTTCTAATCTACCTAAGGATAGAAAAAAACTGTTCACTACTAACAATCATTGACTACAGATTAGAGCTTGAAAAATTTATTTTATTTTTAGAAAAGAAAAACCTAAATAATTTAACCAATATAACTACATCTATAGTTAGAGAATAACAACATACCAGGAGCATTTTATTTGAAAATTAAATTTGATATTGCTATAATCTCATATCAATTTTATATTAACATTAGTAAAGCTTTAATAATACACTAACACGAAGGGATTATATATATGGTAGACATTTTACCCCTCAACGGACTTTTTTATAATGAAAATAAAATCAGAAATATTTCCAATGTAATCTCTCCTCCTTATGATGTAATTTCACCAACCTTTGAAAAAAAAATATACAATCTTGACCCCTACAATATTATCAATTTAATACTTCCTAAAGGCGATAGCAAAGAAAAATATAAAAATTCAAACAAAATCCTAAACAATTGGACAAAAAGCAATATTTTAAAATACGATAGCAAGAAATGCTTTTATATTTTTGAAGAAAACTTTTATGTTGGCAGCAAAAGAAAAAAAGTTCTTGGTTTTATAGGCCTGACAAAAATCGAACCTTACAGCCAGTCAAGAATAATTCCACATGAACAAACAATACTAAAGCTCAAACAGGATAGACTAAATTTACTTGCGAGCTGCAGAACAAATTTCGGTCTTGTATATACTCTTTACAACGATAACCAAAACAAAATACTGGACATTTTTAAAAACACCATACAAAAAAAACCATTTATAGATACACCTGCAGGATATGATCACTCCTTGAGATTCAAAATATGGAGAATCTCAAACATATCAGGGATAAAAGAAATCATAAAAATAATGAGGTACAAAAAACTAATAATAGCTGATGGGCACCACCGCTACGAAACTTCTATGACCTATAAAGAAGAAAGTGATAGTTTAAAAAATAAAGATAACCAGGACTTGCCAAATCCCGAAGATTTTATACTAACGCTATATATTGAAAGCAGTCAAAAAGACATTTTTATATACCCTTCCTACAGGATTATAAAGTTTAAAAACTATCCCGGTTTAGAAAACATACTGGAAAAACTTAACATCTATTTTAATATTGAAGCTGAAATTTTAAAATCTTATAAATATCTTGAAAAAAGACTCCTTCAATCAAAGTCTAAAGGTTTAAAAAGCTTTTTCATATACGGTGAGGATAAAAAACTTTACTTGATAACTTTAAAACCATCCGTTGGTAATATTTATAGTAATAAAAAACTGGCCGGCGGTGAATATCTAAATCTTGATGTAAATATAGTACATAATCTTATATTAGAGGAAATTGAAACTCAATTTAAAATTGAAAAAATTGATTTCACCCATTCTATAGATAGAGCAATAGAAAATATAGATAACCAGAAATTTGATATTGGAATACTATTAAATGCCCCAACAGTAAAGGAACTGGAAAGAATCTGTATGTCCGGACATTTAATGCCGCATAAATCTACTTACTTTTACCCCAAACCCTGTACCGGTCTCGTTATGTACAAATTTGACAGGTAATCAACATTATTTATTATTTATTTACATCATAAAAAATTTATAAAAACATTTAAAATGCCAGTGGAGAAATGCATTCTCCTTTTTTATTTTTTAAACTCTCCAGTCTTGACTTCTGCTCTTCAAGTATTTTAAATAATATATCTGGAACCCCGGTACCCAGCTCATTATAAATTTTTACAATCCTATCTATTTTTGATATGTTTTCCGGAACTCTCAATGTAAATTGTTTTATATATTCTTCCTGTCTGTAATCCTTCCCAAGGACATCTTTAAATAACTTTTTAAGGTCTTCATATATTGGAATAAAACCTGTGCCAACATTAATTGCTTTTACTTCTTTATGAACACGGAGCTCCATCCACTTAAGCCATACCCTTTTATCAGTCTTCTCATTTAAATAATTACCATTACTATCCTTTAAAAAATAATTAACACTAAATATTTTAGGTGGATCTTCAAGTAACTCTCCAAATTTAAGATTAATATCTATATATTTCCCAACAGGGATTGAAAGAAAATCAAGGTTAGACATAGGATTAAATTTTCTTACACCCGTTTTACCAAGAGTAGCTGCGGTTGTTTCTGACTCTATAGAGGCACCCATACTTACAATTCCATGAGCCCAATTATATGCCTCCTGTACCGGTACCAGTGTATCTGAATCCCTTCCTCCATATATTATGCCTTTGATTTCTACACCGTTTGGATTATCATAATTTATATCAAGGTTATCTAAATTTTTAAGATTAACTGTAAATCTTGCATTCTTATGAGAAAGAGCTATCTCTTTTCCTTCAGAGTCTTTCTTTCCTGGATACCACTCACCTGAGTGATTTATTCCTTTTTCAGGTACTTTCCCAGGCTTTCCTTTCCAATAAACATTTCCATCCTCGGTTACCAGCACATTTGAAAATATAATCTCATTTGGCTTATTTAGAATTTTCCATATAGATGGATCATCATCTGGATTAATATCTTCTATTATTCCAAAAATTCCTATTTCCACATTAACAGCATATACTTTATTTTTAATTTTCTTAATATAGACGATATCATCGCCGACTATTGTCTCCTCAGGAATCATTGCTGTGGAAGTCTTCCCACACATTGATGGAAAAGCACCGGCAAAATATGTTACTCTGCTCCCCGGACCATGTATTCCGGAAATAAACATATGTTCAGTTAACCAATCTTCTTTTGAAGCTCTGTTTATTCCAAGACGCATAGCAAGTTTCTTATGCCCGATAGTATTTCCTCCATACTGGGTATTTACAGAATATACAATATCTTCTTCAGTATCCATATATATCCTTCTTTTATTAACATTTATACTCACCCCATTTTTAACTTCTCCTTCAGAATGTACGAACTTGAAGTAATCGTTATAATTTCCAAGCCTCCTAAATTCTTCATATCCAGGTCTATAAAGTATAATTTCAGAATGCGCTACATAACTTGAATCAGTTAACTGAACTGCAGGTATTGAGAAATTAGAATTCGCCGGTCCCAAACAAAAAAACAGGATATATAATTCTCTGTCATACATTATGTTTTCCATAATGCCAAAAATTTCCTTAAGTCCACTTTCCTTATCTATTATATTCAGATTGGGTCCTAAATAAACTCCTTTGGGAACCAGAAACTTAGTCAGCTCTTTGTCTCTGGCCTGATCATAGTAGCCATCAAAATGAACTGTATGCCCTTCTATAGAAAGTTTCCTTTCCTCACCATCTTCTATTGCCTTTTTCCTAATATAATTAAAATCATTTTCAGAATCATTACTAATAAAAATTGATTTAGGATTTAAAAGTTTAACAAATTTTGCAATTAAATTAAAAATATAATTATTTTCTAATTTAATTATTTTTTCTAAATTTTCCCGGTCACATTTAGATCTGATTATCTTTATATTATCTTCCACATTTTTCTCCTTTTATAATTTTTCAAAAAAGTAATATTACAATATTTTAAAAATATTTTA
>JAUWQC010000271.1 GCA_030611285.1 bacterium
GTTTTCGAAAAATTTCAACACGGCAGCCATATCGTTACATTAACTGGTAAACTGATTAAGCGGCTAACTGGGTAACCAATAGCTACTAGCTAACTAGGTAACCAGCTAACCAACTAACTAAACAAAAAGGAGTAACAATTTATGAAATATAAACATGCAATAATTTTTATTCTAATAATCTTATCAATCAGTCTGACCGGTTGTTTTTTATTCCCGCCGATTAATAATACTACTGAATGGACAGTAATGGTTTATCTTGATTCTGATAATAATCTGGAAAGTGCGGGTATTGATGATATAAATGAAATGGAGATAGCCGGTTCCACAACCGATGTTAATATTGTAGTGCAAGTCGACCGAATCCCTTATAGTGTATTAGCTGCAAACAATCAAGGTTATGCTGATGATGTTTCTAATGGTAATTGGACTAACACCAGGAGATATTATATTACTCAGGATTTTGACCCCGTTCAGATAAATTCTCAATTAAAAAGTGATATGGGCGAACTTAATATGGGTGACCCTCAGACTTTAATTGATTTTACCAATTGGGCAACAATTAATTATCCGGCTAAAAAATATCTGCTGGTAATCTGGAATCATGGAGGAGGATTCCGATCCTTAAGCCTCACCAAAGATATTGCCTGGGATGATACCAGCGGAGGAGATAAAATAACTATGCCTGAGTTAGAATATGCTCTATCTGCTATCAGCGCTCAAATGGGAAAAAATATTGATATAGTAGGGATGGACGCCTGTTTGATGGCCATGACTGAGGTGGCTTATGTAATAAATGTTTATGCTGCTATTCTAGTTGCCTCAGAAGAAAATGAACCCAGTGATGGCTGGCCTTATGATACCATTCTGGTAGAATTATCGGGTAATCCTCTTATATCATCCGGGCAATTGGCGGTCGATATTGTTGATAAATATATTTTTTCTTATCCTTATGGTAATGTCACCCAATCAGCAATTGACCTAAGTTATATGGGTACTTTAGCTGGTCAGTTGTCTAATTTAGCTTTAGCGATAATGAGTGATTCCCTAACTCCTAAAAGTAAATATATTCTTGCCTCTGTAAGCAGTCAGTATTATGGTGATTATGATTTTATTGATTTATATGATTTTTGTAATCAATTAGTAACTTATTCAAATAGCCTTGAAGTCAAAAATATTGCTTTAAACATCCAACAGACTTTAAATTATGCAGTAATAAAATCGGGATACAGTGGCGGAAGTGTAAGTGGCTCCAAAGGCCTTTCAATCTACTTTCCCTATATTGCTTACCATTATTATTACAACTATACTAATTTTTCTCAAGATACTTTCTGGGATGAAATGCTTTTATCTTTGGGGCTTTAATGATATTATTATAATATGATTAAACAAAAATATTTATGGTTTATTTTAATATTAATTCTGGCTATAGCCCTTTCTTTTTACTTTATTTACAATAAAGGTAAAGATGAAGAAGGGGGCAAAGCAGAAGAAGAGATTGAAGAATTTGAGGAAGAAGCTATCGAAATAAATGAAGCCCCGGTTAAGATAGAAAAGGGGACAGTGACAGGAATGAAAGCTGGGGAAAAAGAATGGGAGATAGAA
>JAUWQC010000246.1 GCA_030611285.1 bacterium
TATTCTTGTATTACCGTAGATGGCAACCGTTATTCTGTCCCCGACCATCTGGTAGGAAATTTCATCTTTACTAAAATTTATCCCGATCGGATCATTTGTTATCATGGTGAGAAAAAGATCGCTTCTCATAAAAGAAGATATGGGAAAAAGGAATGGTCCATCAGTATCAACCATTACTTAAGAACTTTAAAACTAAAACCGGGTGCTCTCGTGCGAAGTACCGCCTTCTCGCAAATTCAACCCAGATTAAAAGCCATTTACCAACTAAAAATAGCAATTGTGATAAATTTGAGATAGAGGAGAAAGAACATCTGGTAAAGAAATGTCCTTATGGGCATAAGCCAGTAAGTTTAAAGAAGGATCCTATAGCGCACATTTTGATAAGAAACACTGCAAGTATTGCCCCTTCCGTAAAGATTGTCCGGTAATAGAACAAAAGAAGAGTTATCTCTTTAAAGTATCAGAGAAAACCTTACACCGTTGCCAGCTTATCACTAGAATGGGAACCTCCGAGTATCAAGAGCTAGCCAGAAAAAGAGCCGGGATTGAGGGTATCCCCTCGGTACTTCGCAGGAGGTACAAGATAGATCATCTGCCGGTAAGGGGAGAAGTACGTTCAAAGGTGTGGTTAGGGTTTAAGATATCAGCAATAAACTGTAAGAGATTGATAAAAGGGGTGATAAATAGGCCTATACCCGAGCTTTCTACTCTTTTATATAACCATTTATTTTCGTTATTTAGTTTTCAAAGGACCTATAGAGTTAAATTTGCTGCTTAAGTAAAATATGTTGTATTAAATAGTTGGTTTTTGGGAGATAATCATAATATATTGTATTTATTTTATATTACACTTTTGTTGATTCCGCAATATTTTAATCTATCCTTTTTACTTACTTTCATAATTTTAATAGCTTCTGTTGCATAAAATAGAATACAGAACAGGTTTTGTTTCAATTGAGTTATCATGAATAATTAACTATACAGGTTTTCTTCTTTTTATATAATAATTCAAAGAGTAACTATTGTTCAGGTCGCATTCAGATATTCCTTCAAGAAAATTCATGATATTATTAACTAACTAAAAATGTTGTAAAAGGCCATAGCATATACCTTTGTAGCATTAATAAGATCATCAATTGGAATGTACTCATCAGACATATGAGCAACACTGTTTTTTCCTAGACCAAAGATCAATGTTGGAATCCCTGCCATATTGGTTAAAAAATCGGCGTCATCATGCTGTGGTGTTCCTTTAAACACTATTGGATGTTTCGAACCGAAAATATCTTTTAGAGCATAAGACATTTTCACCACTATTTCAGCATTTTCTGAAACAATTGATGGATTGGAATCATATAATAATTCAGCTCTTGCATCAAAATTGGGATTTTCTAATTTTAGTCTTTCAATGATTCCTAAGACCTGGCTATAAAACATAGTTCCAGTTTCTCCGGGAACAGTAAAACGGGATACTTTCAGTTTGCAAATATCGGGTACAACACTAGAGCGTTCTCCTCCCGTTATGACTCCTGGAACTATAGAACCGTAACCGGTATATTTATTATAACCGGGTTGTAATTTATCCAGTTTACTAATAACTTTACACATATTTCTAATTGCGTTTATTCCGTATTCAGGGTTACTTCCATGTGCTCTTTTTCCTAAAGTCGTTATTTGTATTTCCAGCATGCCTCCGCATACAAGCTGAATATATAGTTCACTCGCTTCTCCGTTAATGGCCATATCAGCCTTGAAACCATCCTGAAGCATTTTTACAGTACCTTTTCTTGATACATTCTGTACTTCTTCCTCTACAACATGACATAATACAAGTTCCCCG
>JAUWQC010000068.1 GCA_030611285.1 bacterium
CCAGAAATCAGGCAGAATTATTTAACAATTCATTAAATCTGACTGGAATTATTTTAACTAAAACCGACAGCACTTCTAAGGGCGGAATAGTGATTACCATAAAGAATGATCTGGATATTCCTATAAAACTGGTTACCAATGGTGAAAAATTAGAAGACATATGTTATTTTGATCCAGTCAGATTCACTAAATTGATATTCTCTTAATTTGAAACTTATAATAGAAAGGGATTTTGTAAATGTTCGATCTGCTCACAGCCAAATTTGAAGATTTGTTTTATAAAATAAGAAATAAAGGGAAATTAAGCCCTAATGATTTAGATAGCGCTTTAAGGGAGATCAAGCTGGCTTTGCTGGAAGCTGATGTAAATTTTAAAGTGGTTAAAGAATTTATAGAAAATGTAAAGGCGAAGGCAACAGGTGAGAAGATATTGGAGAGCCTGACTCCTTATCAGCATGTAGTAAAAATAGTAAATGAAGAGATTATAAGAATGCTGGGTTCAAGCAGTGGCGGTATTAGTTTTGCTTCCGGAGGGCCTACAATTATAATGGCAGTTGGACTTCAGGGCTCTGGAAAAACTTCGTCTGTTATTAAATTAGCTAATTTTTTAAAAACTAAATTCCAGAAGAAGGTATCTGTGGTAGCTGCAGATGTATACAGGCCGGCTGCAGTACTACAGCTGGAAGATATGGCAAAAAATATAGATGTGGATGTTTATTCTGAAAATAATTCAGACCCGCTATCCATATCGGTAAAAGGGGTAGAATTATTTAAAAAATCCGGGAGTGATGTAATCATAATTGATACTGCCGGAAGGTTACATATTGATGAAAATATGATGGATGAGATTGCAAATATCAGAAATAAGATAAGGCCACATCAAATATATCTGGTATTGGATGCCATGACCGGTCAGGAAGCTGTAAATATTGCCCACAGTTTTAACCTGCGGGTTGGATGTGATGGAATAATCCTGACTAAATTGGACAGTGATACCAGGGGAGGCGCTGCGCTCTCAGTATATTATGTGGTTAAAAAACCGGTAAAATTTGTATCTGATGGGGAGAAAATCGAGGATTTTGATATATTTTACCCGGACCGGATAGCTTCCAGAATATTAGGTAAGGGCGATGTTTTAACACTTATTGAAAAAGCGGAAAAAGTAGTAAGTGAAAAAGAGGCGAAGAGAATCGAAGAGAAAATTTACAGGAATGAATTAAATTTTGAGGATTTTGTTGTGCAGCTGAGGAGTTTAAAGAAGATGGGGTCAATAGATAAAATATTTTCGATGATGCCCATAGTCAATAAAAGTAAAATATTTAAAAAAGTAAATTTAGATGATTCGCACCTGTCTCGTATAGAAGCCATAATTAATTCTATGACTGTGGATGAAAGAAGAAAACCGCATATAATTAACGGCAGCAGAAAAAAGAGAATAGCAAAAGGAAGCGGCAGTTCTGTATCAGAAGTAAATAAACTACTGGAACAATTTAGCAAAACAAAACAGATGTTAAAACAATTTTCAGGGCTGAAAGGGAAATTTAATTTACCTCTTGGTAAATTTTAGGTAAAAAAATATTTTGCAAGTTTTATAGAAAAATATATAATTATGAAAGCATGAAGCTATCTATTTAGGAATTTGGAGGTTATGGATTGAGTGTAAAGATCAGGTTGGCTAGAATGGGTTCAAAAAAGAGGCCTTTTTACAGAATTGTGGTAGCGGATATTAGGTCGCCAAGAGATGGAAGGTTCATTGAAAAAATAGGCATATATGATCCAAAATGTGATCCATCGAGAATAGAAGTGGATAGAGATAAAGCTCTTGATTGGATTAAGAAAGGTGCAAGACCGACAGATACAGTTCAAAGACTTTTTGATAAAATTGATTTAAAGAAGTAGTTATTACAACTTAGACTGGAGGTAAAATAGTGAAAGAGCTACTGGAGTCCATAGTAAAAGAGTTAGTTGACAGCCCGGATGATGTTGAAATTACAGAAGAGGAGGAAGATGACAGAACAGTGATTTTTAAACTAAAAGTAGCAGAAGATGATCTGGGAAAAGTAATTGGGAAAAAAGGAAGAACCGCAAATGCTCTGAGGGTTTTAATGAGAGCTGCATCTGCTAAAAGAGGTAAATCCTCTATTGTTAAGATTTTGGATTGATAATTTAATATATAAATATAGATAGATTTTTTTAAACAGGCACCGGTAAATGTCAGAAGTAAGTGTAGATGCAAGGTTAATTGGGATAATTGGTAAGCCGCATGGAATAAAAGGAGAAATAACTGTAATGTTGCTTACTGATTATCCCAAAACTGTTAAAAGTGGAGATGCTCTTTTTTTTGATGAAAAATGTAAGAAGAAAATAGAGGTTGAAAGTATTAGATGGAAGAAAATAAAAAGATCTTACATGCCGGTAATTAAATTTAAAGGTATAGACAGCAGAAATGAAGCTGAAAAATTAAAAGGCGTAAGTCTCTTCCGGAGCATAAAAGACAGTCCTGAACTAAAAGAGGATGAATACTGGGTAGACGATATAATAAATTGTCTGGTTTATACAAAAAATAATATTTTTGTTGGTAAGGTAGTAAATGTAGAGAAATTTGCAGCAAATGATAATTTAGCAGTAAAAATAGAGAATAAGGATTTAGATATAAGAGATTCAGATGGTGGTATTCTCTATATTCCGGTTATTGAAGATTATATTGAAAGTATAAATCTAGAAGATAAAAAAATAATATTAAAAAAAATTCCGGAATATATTTGAATTTGTTATTTTTTATCACATTTTAAAACCTTTTCATTTGAAAGATGCTAAAAATAGATGTGGTGACCATTTTCCCAGATATGTTCGATAATATTATCGAGTTTGGGGTGCTAAAGGAAGCTTTTAAAAAAAATATCTGCCGGCTGAATATATACAACTTAAGAAATTTCTCGAATTATAAGCGCGGCAGGGTTGATGATAGACCGTATGGTGGAGGTCCAGGTATGGTACTGATGCCGGAACCTATAGATGATGCAATTACTTTCATTAAAAAAAAGAATAAAATTAAAAAGAAAGAAAAGCAGAAGGTGGTATTGCTTACTCCCAGGGGAGAAAAGTTGAACCAGAATAAATTAAAGTATCTGGTAAATCTTGAAAATATAATACTTATTTGTGGAAGGTATGAAGGTGTTGACCAGAGAGTGATAGATTCTCTTATCGATTTTGGTATCTCCATAGGTGATTATGTATTAACCGGAGGTGAAATTCCGGCAATGGTTATAATAGATGGAGTAATAAGGCTGCTTCCAGGTGTAGTCGGAAAAGAAGAATCTTTAAAGTCGGAATCATTTGAGAACAATCTGCTTGATTATCCCCAGTACACAAGACCACCAGTTTTTAAGGGAATGGCTGTTCCTAAAATTCTTTTAAGCGGGAACCATAAAGATATTAAAAAGTGGAGAAAAGAAAAATCACTGGAAATAACCAGAATAAGAAGGCCGGATTTAATTGACAAAGATGGTTAAATTCATTATATTTGTTTGGTTCTTATTAGAATGAAAAGAGATAGGCTGGAGGTAAGATGAATAAATTGGATAAAATAGAAAGTAAATATATAAAGACTGATATACCCGAATTTAGTCCGGGAGATAAAGTAAGAGTCAAGATAAAAATTAGCGAGGAAAATAAGGACAGAATTCAGGTCCTTGAAGGAATTGTAATGAAGATTAAAGGCTCCGGTATTAATAAAACATTTACGGTAAGAAAGATCTCTTTTAATAATGTAGGTGTTGAAAGAACATTTCTTTTAAATTCACCTGTAATTCAGTCTATCGAAAAGGTTAAGGAAGGCGCAGTAAGAAGGGCTAAATTATATTACCTTAGAGATAAAATTGGTAAAAAATCAAAAATTAAGTCTAAATAAATATGTAATGATTTGACTTTTTGTATTAATGCCTCTTGAGATTAAGGATAAACAGATTAATGCCAAAGATAAAATCTTAAAAGAATTTTTAAGATATGCTGTTGTTATTTTAGCAGCAATAATATCAGCCACTCTGATTAGAATTTTTATATTTGAACCTTTCATTGTTCCCACTCCTTCTATGGAACCTAACTTAAAAGTCGGAGATAGAGTTATAATCAATAAACTTGCATATAAATTTGGCACTGTTAAAAGAGAAGACATTGTAGCATTTCATTCTCCTTTGGAACAAAAAGACCTGGTCAAGAGAGTTATCGCTGTAGAAGGTGATGGAATTACTCTAACCAGCGAAGGTGAAATTTTCATAAGTGGTGAAAAAATCTCTGAAAGCTACCTGCCATCCAATCAGAATATATACTATGTAAACCAGATCATAGTTGTCGGTGAAGGTGAGGTATTTGTAATGGGAGACAACAGGAATAACAGTTTTGATAGCAGATTTTTTGGAACAGTTGCAGAAGATGACATATTCGGGGAGTTAGTTGTAATTTACTGGCCTCCGTCCAGGTGGTAATTTTTTTATATTATTGTGGAATTTAAAGAAATAAAAAGGCTGGCGAATTTATGCAGATATGAGGATGATCTGTATATTGCGGGCTATGAAAAAATAGCCGGGGTTGATGAAGTGGGAAGAGGCTCTTTAGCTGGACCCCTGGTTGCAGCGGCTGTCATTCTGGATAAAAGGAAGCTAATAATAGAAAATATAAATGACTCGAAAAAACTCACCGAAAACAAAAGAAAGCATATTTTTAAAAAAATAATTAGAAGCTGCTTGTGCTGGTCAGTAGTAAAAATCCCTCCTGATGAAATTGATCGTCTGTCAATAACAAAAGCGAATGCAATTGCATTTAAAAGAGCAATTGACAGCTTAAAAATAAAACCGGATATTGTTTTATCAGATTTTATTAATATAGATTTAGGTACCGGATATTTACCACTTGTTAATGGCGACGAGCTTAGTATTTCCATTGCAGCTGCATCAATAGTTGCGAAAGTAATCAGAGACCAGATAATGTTTAAGCTTTCGAGTTATTATCCTGAATATGGATTTGAGCATAACAAGGGTTACGGCACCAGAAAACATTTAAAATCTCTTCAAAAGTATGGACCCACTATGATTCATAGAGTATCTTTTAGAGGTGTTTTAAGTTAATAGTTTTAACAGGAAAATTATAGGAAAAATAGGGGAGTTTATTGCCCGGAAACATTTGGAAGAAGAAGGGTATTTTATTTTAGATAGGAATTATAGAAATAGATACGGCGAAATAGATATAATAGCCAAAAGGGATAAATGTTTAATTTTTATAGAAGTTAAGACCAGGACGAATTTGGATTACGGAGACCCGCTGGAGGCCATAAATAAATTAAAGATTTCCAGAATAAAGAGATTAGCCAGTTTTTATATTGCAAGCAACAAACTTTCAGGATTCAATCCCAGATTTAATGTTATATCTATAATTATTAACAGGAGTTTAATCAAAAAGATAATAGAAAAAGATAATATGTTGAACGGGATAACTGAACTAAATATCCTGGAAGATAAAAGCCTATTAAAAATTGAGCATATAGAGAATGCATTTTAAAAGTTGAATCCAATTTTAGTTTATTTGATGTTAAAAAATTCCTAAAATATAAAATTATTAGAGAGATTTAAAATGGAGAATAAAAAACAATTAACACGGCAAGAGAAGGTAGAACCAGAATCCCACTACTTTACAATACAAGCTTCCTGGGGTCTGACTAAACACATGGGAGGTCTGGAAGCCACTAGAGAGCTAATTGAGGCATGCCATATTGATGAAGATTCATGTGTTTTAGATGTCGGTTGCGGTGTTGGAATAACTGCTTGCTACATGGCCAAGGAGTATGGCTGTAAAGTGGTAGGTGTGGATCTTTCTGAGATGATGGTTGAGAGGTCTAAACAAAGAGCCAAAAGAAAAAATGTTGAGGACAAGGTTGAATTTAAGGTAGGGGATGCACAAGAACTTCCTTTTAAGGATAGAGTTTTCGATGCAGTTATTTGTGAGTCTGTGGTTGCATTTCCAAAGGATAAACAGAAGGTGATAAACGAGTATGCGCG
>JAUWQC010000153.1 GCA_030611285.1 bacterium
GAAGCAGTAAATAAAATTGAAAAGGATTATGATTTTATTTTGATTGACTGCCCCCCGGCACTGGGGCTTTTAACCATTAATGCGCTGACAGCAGCAAAGGAAGTTATAATACCAATACAATGTGAATACTATGCTCTTGAAGGGCTTGGTCAGCTTTTAAGTACCATAGACCTGGTTAAAAAGAATCTAAACGATAAATTGAAAATAAATGGAGCTATAATGACCATGTATGATCCGAGAGTAAAGCTAGCTGGGCAGGTAATTGAGGAAGTTAAAAATTATTTTTCAGAAAAAGTATACAAAACAGTTATTCCTAGAAATGTAAGGCTCAGTGAAGCGCCAAGTTATGGTAAACCTATAATGGAGTATGATCCTGATTGTAAGGGGGCAGAAGCTTACAGTAATTTTACAAAGGAAGTGATAGAAAATGGCTAGAAGGGGGTTAGGTAGAGGGCTTGGTGCATTAATTCCAAGAATAGACAAGCCTTCTGAAAGTGAATCAAATGTAATTGTTGAGTTACCACTGGATAAAATTATTCCAAACAAAAATCAGCCCAGGAACAAATTTAATGACCAGTCACTGACTGAGCTTGCTGAATCAATAAAAGAATTTGGAGTTATTCAGCCCATAGTGGTCAGAAGACTGGATGGGGAAGAAAAGTATGAAGTTGTTACTGGAGAAAGAAGGTGTAGGGCTATTAGAAAAATTGGTATTAATACCATACCCTCTATTGTAGTTAAGGATGTTGATGATAGAGCTTCACTGGAAATGGCTCTTATTGAAAATATTCATAGAGATGATTTAAGCCCTATGGAAAAGGCTTATACATTTAAACAACTCATAGACGAGTCTAAAATTACTCATGAACAGCTTTCAAAAAGGATTGGCAAAAGTAGAGCATCAATAACCAACTCGCTGAGACTGCTTTCTCTTCCGCTGGAAGTTCAAAAATTAATAGATGAAGAAAAAATAAGTGAGGGACATGCCAGGTCAATACTTGCAATAGAAGGAAAAGAAGAAAGGGTAAAAATTGCAAACATTATTGTTAAAGATGGACTGAGCGTAAGGGATGTGGAAAGAATAACAGCTAAGAAGAGAGAGCCTGCTGGAAGAAAAGAAGCTAGAAAAGTCCTGCAGTTAAGCAAACTCCCGGAAATATCCCGGAGGATGTCCGAGTATCTTGGCGCTCCTGTGAAAATAACAATGGGCAGAAAAAAGGGGAAGATTGCAATAGAATTTGGCTCCATAAGAGATTTGGAAAGAATAGTAGGTAAAATATTTGAATAGAAAACCAGATTGGCTTAAGAGAAAGATCAGAATAAATAGTTTGAATATTAATCAGGTCAGAAACCTCACTTACAGTTCGCGTCTAAATACTGTTTGCCAGAGCGCGAAGTGACCGAACATTTTTGAATGTTTTAGTAAAAAAACTGCAGCCTTTATGCTAATGGGAAATATCTGCACCCGGAATTGTGGTTTTTGTGGTATAAAATCCGGGAAACCTGAAATATTAGATGGTAATGAACCTTACAGGATCGCAAATGCGGTAAAAGAAATGGGATTGAAATATGTAGTTATTACTTCGGTAACCAGGGATGATCTGCCTGATGGTGGGGCTTCTCATTTTGCAAAGACTGTAAGTGAAATAAACAGGCTAAATTTAGAGTTAAGAATAGAGTGCCTGATCCCTGATTTTAAAGGAAATGTTAATAATCTGGAAATTCTTCTTGCGGAGGAATTGGATGTATTGAATCATAATATAGAGACGGTTGAAAAAAATTTTAGTAAAGTTAGAAAATATGCAGATTATAAAACTTCACTTAATATATTAAAATCAGCTAAATCATTAAAGCCGGATATTTACACAAAATCAGGATTTATGCTGGGTTTAGGAGAGAGCAAGAAAGAAATAGTGGAATTACTATCAGACTTAAAAGAGGTAGATTGCGATATTGTTACCATAGGCCAATATCTTAGACCTTCGGGGTCAAATCTTCCGGTAAAGAAATATTATAGACCCGAAGAATTTGAAAGCATAAAAGAACTAGCAGAGAGTTTTAATTTTAAAGCCGTTGCCAGCGGGATATTTGTAAGATCTTCTTATGGCGCGGGTATTATACTGGACGGAATTTTAAATAAAAATAAATAGTAATTTATGATTTGAATTATAAACAGCTTAATTATAAGAATCTACTGAATGCTGCCAAACATTATGTATTCTGCCGGAAGATAAATATTTATGTATTTTTGTTTTATAGAAAAAAGATTTAATTGACGATATATTTTTTTGTTTTCTGAAGTGAAGGAGGAGAATAGAATGATAGAGGCATATATATTGATGAAATCTGAACTTGGCGAGCAAAGTGAAGTTTACACTAAAATTTTAAAAGTAAAAGGTGTAAAATCTGCAAATACTGTAATGGGCCCATATGACCTCATTATATTTATTGAAAGTGCGGATTTGGATGCATTGGGGAGAATAGTAATTTCAAAAATCCAGAATTTAAAAGGTGTTAAGGACACCACGACTTGTGTAGTGATAGAACCAATATAGAATTTCTATAAGTAAAAAAATTTTATAATTTTTTAATGTATGGTAATATGTTTGAAGGTTGTAATAAAAGGTAAAATAAAAAAAAATTAATATGGAGGTATAAAAATGAAGTTTGCTCCTAAAATAATTATCGGGGTGGTGGTATTCATTGTAGTATTAATACTGGTTTTAAACGTTTTTGTTATAGTCCAGGCTGGGAATGTAAGGGTGCTTACCAAGTTTGGTAAAACTGTGGGGGTCACCTTTACTCCCGGATTACATATGAAAGTACCATTTATCCAAAATACGGTAAATTATTCCACCAGGCAGGTAACTTACGAAACAAGTGATTTCCCGGAAACCAGCCGGGCCAATTATCCTGATTTTACGGTTGACACAACTTCTTTAGACGGTCAGCAGATACAATTAAAGTATACCATCAGGTTTTCTATTGACGCTAAACAGGCTGAATGGATATTGAATAATATCGGCACCATGGATAGTCTTGTAGAAAAAGTGGTTAAAACTGAGGCAAGATCTTTATGCAGGAATATACCAAAAAAATATACTGCTGCTCAGCTTTACTCCGAACAGGTATTCGATGTTCAGAACGAGATAGGAGAGACTTTAAGGCCAATATTTGAAGAAAATGGAATAATTTTAGATGAATTTTTACTCAGGAAAAT
>JAUWQC010000111.1 GCA_030611285.1 bacterium
CTTCTGATTGGAACCTACCCCGAGCATCTTGATACACGAATATGTATTTCTCTTCCATCAAGTAATCCGAAGGCCCCAGATGAAGTCGAAACTCATCTTCACCATAATATTTAACGCTATAGGGTGTTTTGTAAAGAATTATAGGATATTTGTTAGTAAGTGAAGCGTCCTTCGGCGTGTAGACCTGGGTATACAGTTCTACCCCATCACGCATCGGCACCATGTATTCGACTTTCGTATAATTTGCTTTGGCATCATACTCATCAGGTGGCGATGCTACTGCCAAAATACAACTCATAGCCAAAAAAATTGCTACGAGCGATACTATTACTTTTATTGACAAACCTCGTTTCATTTTTACTTTCTCCTTTTTATGAAAGCCAAATGTAAGTTTTATTTTCTATGGGGCTACATTGGCTTTCCACCTTTTTTTTCCCCATCTTTAAATTCTTGGTCACCTCCTTTCTTGATTTAATAAGTATCCTCTTGCACCCTTTTTTCCTCGCTTTAGATCATAATATCACCTCCTTTATCATCTTACTACGATCTTGCTTTTTTTTCTTCTTCTTTTATATCCAATTATTGGGCTATTCTTACTAATTTTTTACCTCTTTAGAATATCATTAATGTTTATATTTCTTTAAGGACTATTAGTCATTACTAATATCCGCCTATAGTTAAGGGGACAATCCTAACCAATCTCGGCATAAGAATATGGGGCAACCACAAAGAAAGGCAAGGAAAATAAGTTGTTAATAGCACAACCGGTATAGCACCAAATATCATAAAGATCACTGCTGGAGTTATCAACTCATCAAATTTACATTTGCCTATCCTTCCTGCCAGGTAAAGAATGGGAGCGGTAGGAGGGGTTACATTACCTAAACCTAAGTTAGTACCTAAAATTGCTGCAAAGTGGATAGGGTGAACCCCTATTGCCTGCATTAAAGGAAATAATAGAGGGGCTGCCAGAAGGGTGCCACTAAAATCGTCCATAAGCATACCGATAATAATTAAAAACAAGTTAATCATAAGTAATAAAATATATTTATTATCTGTTATTCCGGTTAGGGTTGCTACCAAGCGGTGAGGTACATTTTCCATAACATAGAGTCGGCTTAAAAT
Organism: bacterium; assembly: GCA_030611285.1. GTDB lineage: Bacteria > Actinomycetota > Humimicrobiia > Humimicrobiales > Humimicrobiaceae > Hydromicrobium. The sequence goes on from JAUWQC010000111.1 coordinate 1,126, forward strand.
CATTACGAAAAAGACCATAAGTACAACTACGCCGGTTGTGGTAATTGAATTTACCATGGTATTCATTAATTCCTTGAAGTTCAGTGTACGATAAATAAAGAAACCTACAAAAATACAATACAGTGTACCAATTCCTGCCGATTCTGTAGGGGTAAATATACCACCATAAATGCCCCCTAAAACAATAATAGGCATTAATAAAGCAAAAATCCCTTTATAAGTAGCCTGCCCAAATTCTTTGATTTGTTCTTTTGGGAGAATAAGGGGAGACACTTTTATAGGTAATTTTCGGCACATAAACCAATTGATAATACTATAAATAATTACCAAAATAATACCTGGAACTACAGTAGATAAGAAGCATGCGGCCACTGATTGCCAGGTTACCCAGGCATAGAGGATCATAGGAACACTGGGAGGAATAAGTTGTCCCAAGACCGATGAACAAGCCACTAAACCGGTAGCATGTCCTCGAGGATAACCTCGTTCAGTCATACGCGGTATCATAATACTCCCAATTGCGGCTACTGCTGCAGTGGCAGTTCCTGCTATTGCTCCAAAAATAGCGCAACTTACAATAGAAACTGTTCCCAAACCACTCTTCTTTCTACCTAAAACGGCATCAGAAATATTTACTAATCGGGATGCGATTCCGGTAGAACCCATAAGTCCTCCCATCAGGATAAAAAAGAGGACACACAGAACAGCCATTGAATTAATCTTGTGAAAGCCTGTCGCCATAATAAACATTGGATCATAATTTCCCAGGGTGAATAAAAATAAAACGGCTCCCATAAAACAGAAAGGTACCGGCACTCCCAAGATAAGTAATCCGATTAAAATTGCCAGGTCAATAATTATATCCATTGTTTAGTCCCCTTTTTTGGATAATTGTTCAAAGATAGTATTTTTTCCTAAACTTTGAAATATATAATCGAGTAATTCCGTGAAAAAATAGAGAGACATTAATATAGCACCAACAAAAATTGCACTCTGAGAAAGAACCATAGGTATTAGCAGCGCCTGGGAAGTTTCCCCTTTAGTTATACCCCAGATGAAATAAGGATAAGTCCAAATAGTCATTATAATAGATAAAATAAATGTAATTAAGCTGCTTATGGCTTTAACCAAAGCATAGGTTCTCGACTTTTTAAACCACATGTGAATTAATTCTGCTTTAATATGACTACGTTCATAAGCCCCGTAAGATGCGCCAATAAAATATAACCACATAGCGATAAGACAGATTAATTCTTCTACTCCAAAGAGGGGTGACCCAAGAACATAACGCAATACCACTTCAATAAAAACCAATACAGTAATAATGGAACCCGCAACTAACATAAATATTTTTTGTAAATGTATTAATCCGTTCCAAACCATCAATCCCAGTTTTTTCATTTCTTAAACTATTTCCTTATACTGAATGTATTTTTAGTTAAAGGGAGCAAGAAAACCCTGCCCCCTCTAACTCGCGCTCATTTGTTTATTTATAAACTGTTTATAGTATTGTTATTTTACTTCTATACCTACATGTTCTCTACAGATATCTACCAGTGCTTTACCCATATATTGGTCGAGCTCTGGCCACACATCTTTACGAATAGCATTGGCAAATGCTTCAAGCTCTTCCTCTGTGGCGATTATAATTTTTAAACCAAATTCTTCCATTTTTTTACGATATTCCTCATCTTCTTCAAGGAAATAATCCCAGCGACCTTGTACCTGTTTTTCGGCAGCATCTAATAAAACTTTCTGGTCATCTTCTGTCAATGTATTCCATAATTCTAAATTCATATAGAACCACCAGGGTTCCAGGTAATCATTATATTGAATCCACGCACCCTGAATATCACGGAATTGATATCCTTGGAAGGGAGGACCACCACATTCTCCATCAGCAACTCCTCTCTCAATAGCACTAAAAGCATCGGAATAAGGAATAGTAGTTGGAATATAGCCTAATCTCTGCCAGGTTAACTCACAAGCCTTTAAGGGCATAACTCTTACCTTCATTTTGTTGGCTTTCATTTCTCTCCAACCTTCTGGCTCTTCTGTAGTGGTTATACCTGCCCATCCTGCCGGGAAGAGAGCCAAACCTTTTATCCCTTGGTCTAATAATAAATCTTCAACCATATTAAAGACCCATCCTCCTTGTCTATATGCTTCTTTTGCCTCTTCAGTAGAAGTAAATAGATAAGGCATGTAATAAGCGATATTTAATCTTGGATCATAAGTTGGGGCTATAGGGGTAAGAGTTATTTCATAATCACCTCTCATAACCCTTTCATAACACTCCACCCAATCACCAAGTACTGAGCCGGAATAAACTTTAATATCAATACGGCCATCAGTTTTCTCTCTTACTTCATCAGCAAAAGCTATAGCACGTAAGTCATAATCGCTACCTACTGGATGGACTTGCGGCAATCGCCATTTATATTGATAGTCGCCTTGAATAGCCCACGAACTCATCGAAAAAATAACCAATAACAATACAGTTCCCATAAAAATTTTCCATCTTTTCATTTTAATTTTCCTCCTTTTTTATAAAAATTTGTTATTCTTTTTTTACTTTACTCTATGATATAATATCATCACCTCCTTTACAAATAGGAATCCTCCGCTAAATTAAATTTTTTATTTACTTTTAGCTAACATGATATCTAAAATAACATTATCAGTCTGGATCATACCAGGTGCGGCTATTTTGCCCATATTCATCATTGTTTCTTCGACAGTTTTTCCAACAATTCCACTACCCTTTGGAATAACAACGTCCTCTATTGCAAAAAGAGCAGACATCACTGCAGCCCCTACTCCTGTTATTGCTTTTAAAGCACAGCCAAAATTACCTCCATCACAAATCATGCCTGTTATATTTGCTGCCATGTTATCAATTGCGTATTCTATCTGTTTTCCATTTCCTCCTAATAAATAAACAATACCTGCACTTACTCCTGTTCCTGCTGTTACTGCACAACCACAGAATGCAGATAATCTTCCTGAATATTCCTTTAT
>JAUWQC010000039.1 GCA_030611285.1 bacterium
AGGCAACCTTGATATTACTAAAATTAAAATGTATAATCTACTACTTAACTGAAAACAATAATATATGGGTTAGGTAAAAGATGAAAAGGACATTTCAGCCAAACGTTAGGAAGAGAAAAAAAAATCATGGTTTTAGGGCAAGGATGGCAACAAAAGCAGGAAGAGCTATAATTGCCAGAAGAAGAAGGAAAGAGAGAAAGAAGCTTTCAGCTTAAAGAGTAAAAGGAAAGATTAAAATAAAGTTCGAGACACTTAAAAAAAGAATTGACTTCTCAAGAGTAACAAAAGAAGGTACCTGTAAGAAGGATAAATATTTAATAATATATCTACTTAAAAGAGCAGAATGTAACGGTGTGGTAAGAGTGGGTTTTGGAATAAGTAAAAAAATAGGTGGAGCTGTTATAAGAAATAAAATCAAAAGAGTTTTAAAGGAAGTTTTAAGAAAAGTTGATGTAGAGATTTCTGAAAATTTGGATATTTTACTTATTGCCAGAAAGGAATTTGTCAAAGTTGATTTTTGGGAGATTAAAAAGATACTTGAAAATAGTTTAACTACATTCCTTACCAGTTAGAAATGAGTAATAGTTAACTCCCTGTTTTTAATTGTGAAAAGAATACTAATATTTTTAATTAATATTTATAAAAATTATATTTCGCCTTTATTACCAAAGAGCTGCAGATTCTATCCTACCTGCTCTGAATATGCAATTGGAGCGATTTTTAAATACGGTGTATTAAAAGGTAGTATTAAATCAGTGTATAGGATTTTAAGGTGCAATCCTTTCAATAAAGGTGGATATGATCCTGTAAAATAGAGATTAGAAAGGCTTGTTGAATTGAATCAAATATTTCAATTGCTAAGGCCAATACAGAATGTATTGGAGTATATAGTAGTATTTTTATATAAAAATGTTATTGAAAACTACGGCATAGTAATAATACTGCTTACTCTTATCGTGAGAATAGTATTAGTTCCCCTTACCATGAGCCAGACAAAGTCAATGGCAAAAATGCAGAAAATACAGCCTGAGCTTAAGGAGCTACAAAAGAAACATAAAGACGATAAGCAAAAATTGCAGCAAGAGACCATGGAATTTTATAGGAAAAACAATGTTAATCCCCTGGCCGGATGTCTGCCGATGCTTTTTCAAATGCCTGTATTTTTTGCATTATTTCAGGCGCTTAGAAACCCTTCTGAAATCGTAACAAATATATTGGGGAATTTCACTATAGGTGGGGTGGCAAACGGTATAAAAACAGGACTGGCAGGATTTTTACCTGAAGGGGAATTTACTATAATGGGTGCCGCCAACCCTAAATATAATTTTCTATGGATGAATTTAAACGAAAAGGATCCTTATTATATACTGGTTATACTGATGGTTGCGACAATGTTTCTAACTACGAGGATGACAACAACTGATCCCAAGCAAGCAAAGATGATGTATATGATGCCAGTAGTGTTTGGATTTATATCTTTTCAATTCCCATCAGGAATATTGGTATACTGGGTGACTTCAAATATATGGGGTATTGGTCAGCAGTGGATTGTAAATAAAATGGTTACAAAGGAAAAAGTAAAAGAGGAATTAGGACAGAAAGATAAAATCCTTGGAGGAGATAAAGAATTAAGTGAAGAAGAAAAGAAGTTAATTAGAAGGAAAATAAAGAAAAAGAAAAAAAAGAAAAGATAAAGCTTTTATTGGAGAGGATGGTAGAAATGACTGAAGATAAAAATATAAAGGAAGCTATAGATTCGTATGTTGAATCACTTGAAGAGGAGCAAAAAAGAAATAAATTAATAGAGGATAATTCTAAGAAAATAGAAAGCAGTACTGGTGAAGAAATTAATGGTCTGGAGAAAATAAAACAAATTTTAAAAAAATCCATAGAATTAATATGCCTGGGCGAGGAAGTAAAAATTGATGCAGATTCAAAAGAATTAAAGTTATCAGTTAGTGGAAAGGATTTGGGAATTGCTATTGGAAGAGACGGAAGCAACATGCAGGCGCTGGAGTATATTATAAACTTAATAGGAAAAAGAAAAAAACTTCTTTGTAGAAACGTGACCATAGACATAAAAGATTATAGAAAGAAAAAAATTAGCAATATAAAGAAAACTGCAGTTATTATGGCAAAAAAAGCAATCAGTGAGGGAAGAAAAATAGCTCTAAAACCAATGAGTGCCTACGAGAGAAAAATAATACATAACCTGCTTGCAAAATTTAAAGATGTTACTACCAGGAGCAGATACGAGGAACCAGACAGGCGCATAATCATATATCCTATAAAGGGCAGTAAATAGCTGTATTTTAAACTGATAAAAAAATATAATAATGGCATAGAAGTGCCATTTTTTTATTGGTTAAAATTTTGAATAAATAAAAATACTAAATATAATTAGAATCTGGAAATTTTAAAGAGATTATAGGAGAAAAAATTAAAAATGGGAATAGAAAACAGAGGCACAATAGTTGCCATAGGGACAAGACCTGGCGAGGCAGCAATTGGAATTGTTAAGTTGAGCGGAGATAAGTCAATCTTTATTGCTGATAAAATATTTAGATCAAAAAGCAAAAAGAAACTTTCGGAGATTGATACATACAGCATGCTTTATGGGCATATAATTGATAATGAGGGGAATACTATAGACGAAGTAGTTGTAACTCTAATGAAAAAGCCGAAGTCATACACAAGAGAAGATGTTGTAGAAATAAATTGCCACGGTGGAATAATTGCTACAACTAAAGTTATGGAATTGTGTATTGAAAGCGGCGCTAGAATAGCAGAACCGGGAGAGTTTACAAAAAGAGCATTTTTAAATGGTAGAATAGACCTTTCTCAGGCGGAAGCAGTTATTGATCTGGTAAGATCTAAGACAGAGCAGAGTTTGAAGATTGCAGCAAAAAATTTGCAGGGCAATGTAAAAAAAGAGATAAAAAGGCTAAAAGAGATGATTATTGATGTGGTAGTGCAGCTTGAAGCATCGGTTGATTTTATTGAAGAGGATTTGGAAATTACACCATATCAAAAACTTACTGAAAAGGTAAAGGAAATAAAATCTGAACTTGAAGAATTGATCAGTGATGAGAAAAAAGGAGAAATCATAAAAAATGGTGTAAAAGCAGCAATTATAGGGAAAACCAATGTAGGGAAATCGAGTTTACTTAATTTACTTTCAAAAAAAGAAAAAGCAATTGTAACTTCCCTGCCGGGGACCACAAGAGATGCAGTGGAAGAAATATTATACGTAGAAGGAATACCACTGATTCTGGTAGACACAGCTGGTATTAGGAAAACAAAAAATACTATAGAAAAAATAGGTGTGGAAAGGAGTTTAAAACACATAAATGAGGCAGAATTGGTTTTACTAGTTTTGGATGGAAATAGAAGAGTTGAAAAAATAGATTTAGAGATAATTAAAAAAATAGAAAGAAAAAAAACAATTTGCTGTATAAATAAAGTGGATTTAAAACAAAATTTAGAAATGGAAAGGATTAGAAAATATTTTAATGAAAAATTTATTATAAGGATCTCTGCTCTAAAGGGAATAGGAATAAGAAGATTAGAAGACAAAATAAAAGGATTAATAATGGATAATGGTGATATTAATCTGGAAGAAAAAATAATTATTAACAGTAGACATAAAAATATACTAAAAGAAGTAAGTAGTTTACTGGATAATGCTGAAGTGGCAATGAAAGAAAAAATGTCAGAGGAATTCCCTTCTTACGATTTAAGAACAGCATATGGTTTATTAGGGGAAATAATAGGTGAAACAACAACAGATAACATTTTAGATAAAATATTCAGCCAGTTCTGTATTGGGAAATAAATAATGTCAAAAAACAATATTGTACGAATATTTGACGAAAATGTTTCACGTGAAACAAAATTATAAAATCTTTAGTGATTAAAATGATTAAGAATGAGGGAAAATTTAATTATGATGTAATAGTTATAGGTGCCGGACATGCAGGCTGCGAAGCAGCGCTGGCCTCTGCAAGAAATGGTGGCCGAACTCTTCTTATATCAATAAATATGGACAGCATAGCTCTTATGCCATATAGCAGTAAAGTAGGTGGTTTTGGAAGAGGTCAACTTATAAGGGAGATAGATGTTCTAGGTGGAGAAATTTCCAAAAATATCGATAAAAATTATATTCATATAAGAAAAATCGTTAGTACAGAAGATCCAGCCATCGAAACTATGGAGGCTGTGGTTGATGAGAGGAGATATTTTTTATCAATGAAAGAAGTTCTGGAGAACCAGGATAATTTGTATTTAAGGCAGGGACTTGCAGTGGGCATAGAAGAAATAGGGAAGAAATATAACATATATACCAGTGATGGAATTACTTACTACTGCAAATCTATTGTTATATGCACCGGGACTTTCCTGGGAGCAAAAATATTTTGGGGGTCAAATACAATTGAGGCAGGAAGACAGGGGGAGATATGTTCCAAAAAGCTTCTGGTTAGTTTAGAAAATTTAGGTTTTAAATTTGGCAGGTTAAAAAATTATACCGCTCCTCTAATAGATAGAAAATCAATTAATGTAAAAGTTTTAGAAAAACAATCATATGACAGAGATCCTCAAATGTTTTCATATGAAAACATTTTTGATGGGAGAAGCCAGTTGTATAGTTATATAACTAATACCGGTAAAGACTGTACCAGATATATTTTAAAAAGTATAAATAAAAAAGCAGCCAGTAGTTGTAAGATTAAATCAGAAACAACAGAGGGCTGCTTTACAATTGAGGATAAAGTTTTAAAGTTTGGAGATAAAAAAGATTATATAATTGCTGTCCTGCCGATAGGCAGGGATACAAATGAAGTATACCTGAAGGGGCTTGAAACTGCATTATCCGAAGAAATACAGGTTGAAATGTTAAAGAAAATAAAAAGTCTTAAATGTGCAGAAATAACAAGGCCTGGCTATGGTGTTGAGTTTAACTATTTATTGCCCTTTCAGTTAACCAGTAACTTGGAAAGTAAAAAATTTAAGGGGATTTTTTTTGCCGGTCATATAAATGGAACAAATGGTTACCAGGAATCCGCAGCGCAGGGAATAGTTGCTGGACTGGCTGCTTATAGAAGGGTAAAAAATCTTGAGAGCATTATTATAAGAAGAGAAGATGGATATATTGGAGTGCTAATTAGCGATTTGGTAGTTAAGGGTGTAAATGAACCATATAGGATGCTGGTCTCTGGAAATGAATATAGTTTTTACCACAGGCATGATAATGCTGATATAAGGATGCTAAAATTTATAGAAAAATTGGGAAGTAAAGATAAGGCAATAAAAATCATAAATAAATATAAAAAAAGAGATTAATGTTTCACGTGAAACATTAAATCATTTATTAGACTGGTTAAGAAATTAAAAGTAATATGGATTATGATGTGATAGTTGTAGGAGCCGGACATGCGGGCTGTGAAGCGGCCCTGGCGTCAGCAAGATTAGGATTAAAAACTCTAGTTTTAACCATTAATGTGGATAAAATTGCTTTAATGCCCTGCAATCCATCAATAGGTGGACTGGGGAAGAGCCAGCTGGTTAGAGAAATAGACGCAATGGGCGGACAGATGGCAAAGACTACTAATAAAACTCTAATACAAATTAAAATTCTAAACAAAAGAAAAGGTCCTGCAGTCCAGGCTCTAAGAGCTCAAGTAGATAAAAAGGAATATGAAATCGAAATGAAGAGAGTCCTTGAGAATACTAAAGATTTAACTTTAAGGCAGGGAACAGTGGATAAAATATTGGTAAAGGACGGTGCCGCAGTTGGCGCAGGGATAGAAAGCGGTCTATTATTTGGGGGGAAAGCGATAATAATAACCACAGGCACTTTTTTAAGGGGAAGAATAATCATTGGTAAAAAGGATTATCCGGCTGGGCGTATGGGTGAGTATCCTGCAATGAATTTAACAAGAAATTTAATCAGTCTTGGTTTCAAGATAGAGAGATTTCAAACAGCAACTCCTCCAAGAGTTGACAGGAGAACAGTAAACTTTTTAAAAACAGAGGTGCAATATGGAGATAAGCAACCCCTAAGCTTTTCTTTTTGGGATGAGGAAAAGATTTACCAGAGCATTAAGTGTCATTTGACCTACACTAATGAAAAAACTCATAAACTCATTGCGGAAAACATAGAGCAATCTCCTATAAAGTCCGGAATGATTGATACGCATGGTCCAAGACACTGTCCGTCTATTGATAGAAAAGTAATTAATTTCCCCGAAAAGAAAAGGCATCCGGTTTTTATTGAACCTGAGGGTACTTACACTAACGAAATGTATCTCCAGGGGCTTACTACCAGTATGCCTATGGTAATACAGCAGAAGATAATAAATACTGTAGAGGGACTGGAAAACGCAAGGATAATAAGACCGGGTTACGCAGTAGAATATGACTATATAATTCCCAGTCAATTGAATTTTACTCTGGAATCAAAAATAATAGAGAATTTATATTTTGCCGGTCAGATAAATGGCACTTCAGGATATGAGGAGGCAGCAGCACAGGGTTTTATTGCAGGAGTAAATGCAGCGCTGAAAATAACGAATGAGCAGCCATTAATACTAACCAGGGATAATAGCTACATAGGAGTTTTAATAGATGACCTTATTACTAAAGATCTTATAGAGCCTTACAGGATGTATACTTCAAGAGCAGAATATAGGCTGGTGTTGCGCTCTGATAATGCTGATATAAGATTAAGTAAATTTGGGAATGATATTGGACTCATAACTAATGAACAGTACAGGAGGGTAGTCAAAAGAGAGAAAGAAATTAATAAATTAATATCTAAACTTAAAACCATTAGTTTAAATCCTGATAGGGGCAATAATAACATTCTTGAAAAAATGGGTACGAATCCCATTGACACTCCATTAAGCATCTATAAGCTTTTAAAAAGACCCGAGGTTAATATCTCTGGTGTAATAGATTTTACTGGCGATAAAAGAAATAAGTATGATAGAAAAATTTTAAAACAGGCAGAGATTAAAATAAAATATGAAGGTTATATAAATAGGCAATTAAGCGAAATTAAGAAATTAGAGAACCTGGAAAAATATTATCTTCCCCGGGATTTAAACTATTTTAAAATAGTTGGGATTACTTATGAAGCGCAAGAGAAACTTACAAAAATTAAACCGAATACTCTGGGGCAGGCTTCAAGAATTGCAGGGATATCGCCTGCGGATATATCAATACTAATGTTGAACATAAAAGGGAAACCGGAGACAGGTGTTTAAATTTGGATATTGATAACATTTTAAAACTGTCACTTAAAGAACTTGGTATTAATTTTTCTAAAGCCCAGGTAAGTCTTGTAGAAGAATATCTGAATTTAGTTTATAAGCATAATAAAAAATTTAATCTTGTTGGCACAAAGGATAAGGAGGGAATACTTATAAGGCATATTCTGGACTCTATTTCAATATTGAAATATAAAAAATATCTTTTCTATAATACAAATAATGTAGAAAAAATACTCGATGTGGGAACAGGTGCAGGATTACCGGGGGTAGTGCTATCTATTTTTTTAAGCGATAAGTTATTTTATCTGCTGGATAAAACATTAAAGAGAATTAATTTCTTAAATCTATTGGTTAAAGAGCTAAAACTAGAAAATATCAAGGTAATTAGGGGAAGAGCCGAAGAGCTGGCAAAAGAAAATTTATACAGGGAAAATTTTGATATCGTTTTAGCAAGAGCAGTCACCAGTTTTAATATTCTTAGTGAATTAATAATTCCATTTTGCAGAATAAATGGTAAAATTATATTTTATAAGAGTAAAAAAGTATTTATTGAACTTGCAGCACATAGGGAAGTTATCTCAAAGTTAGGGGGGAAGGTAGATAATTTGTTAGAGGTCAAGGTTCCATATCTGGATGAGTACAGGAATTTTCTGATAATCAACAAGGTGATAAAGTCTCCCGATATATACCCCCGGAATTTAAAGAAAATAAAAAAACAACCTTTACAAGAGGAGTGCCCTTATAATATATGTCAATGTGTAAAGGAATAAATGTATAAATGTGGAGTGAATCAGTTTAATAAATGAAGTTTTTAGATATGAT
>JAUWQC010000245.1 GCA_030611285.1 bacterium
TGGGCGGATTAACCGCTGCGTCATGGTATAAGTTTAATATTATAACTCCTATGATAGTGGTGCTTATTATAATTTCCGGATTTTATATGAGGGATTTAAATATCATATCCCTGGGAGATGAAAGAGCAGTTCAGTTAGGAGTTCAAACAGACAGAGTTAAAAAAATACTGCTGATAATGGCTTCACTTATAGCTGCCTTAGCTGTTTCTGTTAGTGGAATTATAGGATTTGTGGGCCTTGTCACTCCGCATATTTTAAGGTTGATTGTGGGACCCGACCATAAAATTTTATATCCAACTTCTGCTGTAGCAGGGGGAATAGTTCTGCTTATGTCAGATACTTTAGCCAGAACTATTCTTATGCCCAGGGAAATTCCGGTAGGGATTATAACTTCAATTGTAGGGGTTCCGTTTTTCCTGTATCTTTTGGTAAAGTCAAAAAAACAGGTTTTTTAAACTGGCTAACTTAGATGAGATGAGTAAAAAGAGAAACATGCTTACGGTTAAGAATTTAGATTTTTCTTATAACAGTAGAAAAGTTCTGGATAATATAAGTTTTAATGTGGAGAAAGAAGATTTTATCTCAATCCTCGGTCCAAATGGATCAGGCAAAAGCACTCTGGTAAATCTTATAAGCAAGGTTCTAATAGGATATGAAGGTAAAATTGAAGTCGGTGGAAAGGATATAAAGGAGTTAAATTCAAAAGATATTGCAAAAATGGTGGCTGTGGTGCCGCAGTATACCAATCCCGGCTTTAGCTTTACTGTAGCGGAGATGGTTATGATGGGAAGGCACCCATACATTTCAAGATTTGGAACGGAAGGAAAAGGGGATTTTGATGTAGTTAGGGAAGCCATGGAAAAGACTAAAATATTACCATTTGCCAATAGAAAGTTTACAGAACTGTCAGGCGGTGAGAAGCAGCGGGTAGTTATGGCTCAAGCTCTGGCTCAGGATAGCTCTGTGTTGCTTCTGGATGAGCCCACTTCTCATCTTGATATAAATTTCCAGATTGAATTTATGAATTTGTTTCTAAGCTTAAACAGAAAAGGGGGAAAGACCATAATTGCAATTTTTCATGATATAAATCTTGCTCTACAAAACAGCAAAAGAATAATGCTCTTGAAAGAAGGCAGGATTTTTGATTTAGGCAGTGGAGAAGATATAATAAACAGGGAAAGTATAAAAAGTGTATTTGGAAGTGACGTATTTGTAGGAAGAAATCCTGTAACTAAAAAACTTTACGTTAGTCCGGTTTTTAATCCGGGTGTTGATTTGGGTATTTCCAGCCAGAAAGCAAACAAATATTTAAGAGTTCATATAATTGGCGGCGGCGGAGCTGCATCACCGGTAATGAATTTACTCCACAGTAGTGGTTATACGGTATCCTGCGGAGTTATAAATACTCTGGATACAGATCTTGATACTGCCAAGATGCTGAAAATCCCTTATGTAACCGAGGCACCTTTTTCACCTATTAGTTTTGTTTCACAGAATAAGAACATTGAATTTATTAAATCAAGTGATGTGATAATCCTGCCTGCAGTGGAGTTCGGCTTCGGCAATTTTTCAAATCTGGTATCTGTAAAAGAAGCAATCAGTTCAGGGAAAAAAGTGATAGTAATAGATGAAAAAAACATAAGGGAAAGAGATCATACTGGTGGAAAAGCAGAAAAGCTTTACAGGAGAATAATAGAAGATGGTGCAATTGTAGTTAAGTCAATCACTGAAGTACTCAAGCATTTATAGTTATAATATGATAAAAAATAAACCAAAATCTATAATGATACAGGGCGCTGGCTCGCATGTGGGCAAGGTTAGCAGATATTTTTAAGAGAAAATATGGATATGGAATTGTTTTATAAAATCATAAGGTATGGGTTATAATAAGATTAAAATTCTACCGGAAACTAATTTAAAATGGATT
>JAUWQC010000091.1 GCA_030611285.1 bacterium
ATGAAAAATATTAGCAATTCAAATGACCAAACAGCTAAAAGAATACGTTGGGCTGCCCGGGTGATTGGTATTATAGTAGGAGCTTTTTGGGTAATTAGCTTAATCGCCAGCTCTATTGCCGAATTTGGTACACCTGTACTAATAGAAGGATTCATTCTTGCCGGGCTGGTAGCAATAAATGCGGCAGGAGTAATTATTGCCTGGTGGAAGGAAAAAATTGGTGGAATAATAATAGTGGCTGCTGCAGCATCACTATGTACATTTTCTTACATTGAAGCCGGTCATAATAAAATACTGGCTCTGTTAATCTCAGGTTTTCCATTCCTCATATCAGGTATTCTATTTCTTATAAGCTGGTGGAGATCAAAAAAAGTTTATTCCCCATAAGATAGAAATTAAAACAATTTGCAGCAAACTAATTTCGCGCTATAAAGTAAAAAATTTGGTCAATATGTTTGTAATAAAAATTGAAAATAGTAAAGAATTTTTTCCATCTAAAATATTTTAAGTTTTTGATACCCTTGGAAACCAGCCTCTGGTATTATTGGCTATTTTAACCAGAGTCAGCATTACCGGTACTTCTACCAGGACACCTACCACGGTAGCCAGGGTGGCTCCGGATTTAAGACCAAATAGAGAAATTGCCACAGCAACTGCAAGCTCAAAGAAATTACTTGCACCAATCATTGCCCCGGGTGCAGCAATATTGTGAGGCAGCCTCCAGGCTTTAGCCCAGCCATACGCGATAACAAATATAAGAAAGGTTTGAATTACCAGCGGCACAGCAATTAGCGCGATATGTGCAGGATTGTTTAAAATTATCTCTCCCTGGAATGCAAAGATAATAATTAATGTCAAAAGTAAACCTGTAACCGTAATCTTGTCAAATTTTTTCAAAAACACACTTTCGAAATATGCAATTCCTTTTTTCTTAATAATTAAAACTCTTGATAAGTAACCAGCAGAAAATGGAATAACCACAAATAATACTACTGATAAGAATAAAGTGCTGTATGGAACAATCACCTTGCTTATACCTAAAAGGAACACAACAATGGGAGTAAAGGCAAAAAGAATTATTAAATCATTTACTGCTACTTGCACTAAAGTATAAGCAGGGTCTCCATCAGAGAGGTAGCTCCAGACAAATACCATTGCGGTGCAGGGGGCAGCTCCAAGAAGCACTGCACCAGCCAGGTATTCAGTAGCCAAAGCTTCTGGTATTAATGACTTAAATACAAACTTTAAAAAAAACAGGGCAATTGCATACATTGTAAAAGGCTTTATCAGCCAGTTGGTCACTGTGGTTACCGTAAGCCCTTTTGGCTTTTTTGTAGCGTTTATAATACTGGCAAAATCAATTTTTAACATCATGGGATAAATCATAAGCCAGATTAATATCGCTACAGGTATGGATACATGAGCATATTCAAACCTACTTAAAGTAGCCGGAAATACAGGAAAAAACTTCCCTATTGCTACCCCGGCTATAATACATAAAATTACCCATATTGACAGGTATTTATCAAAGAAACTTAAATCTTTTGTTTCTACTGATTCTTTATTTTTTATTAATATTTTGTCAGTTTCTGCCATAAAAACCTCTTATTATATAAATCTCTTATTTCAGTACATTTTCTATTTCTTCTACCGAAGGTATCTTTCCTGAAAACTTGACCTCTCCATTTACAGTTAATGCAGGGGTAGCAGTCACTCCAAAATCAATTATTTTATTTATATCTGTAACTTTTTCAATAACTGCATTAATTCCTAAATTCTTTACTGCTTCTCTGGCATTAGCCTCAGTTTGCTTGCATCTGGGACAACCTGTTCCTAAAATTTGAATCTTCATCTTCTAACTCCTCTTAAAATTTATTATTAACTTAAGTAAAAAAATATCCAAAAACCATTCCTGTAAAGGTAGCCATAAATACAACCAAAGTCACATAAGTTAAGGTTTTCCTGGCTCCCATAATCCTTCCAATTACAATCATATTGGGAAGTGATAGTGATGGACCAGCCAAAAGTAGAGTTAGTGCAGGTCCCTTTCCCATACCCAATTCCATAAGAGCCTTTACTATTGGAACTTCTGTTAATGTAGAAAAGTACATTAGAGCTCCGAAAATTGATGCTAAAAAGTTTGACCTGATACTATTTCCTCCAACCCAGGTCTCAACTACACTTTGGGGTAAAAAATATTTAATAATTCCTGCTATAAACACACCAGCAAGAAGAATAGGAAATATCTGCCAGGCAAGTTTTCCTGTTTCCTTCATCCAGTCTTTAAGCTCTGGCCCCCTGTAGCTTATTGCTACAATTACTATTAAAACCACTAGAGCAACACCAGCATAAATCCACATCCTGGCTGCACCGAATACTAGTATTGCAAGTAGAGATAAAAAGAATATCACACTTACATATACAGGCTTCCGGTATTCACCTTGCTGATATGCTTTGAATAAATTTTCGTTTCCTTCAAGTTTTGCCCTCTCTTCCTTTATCCAGATTAGAGACATAATAAGACCTATAACAATTGAAAAGGCAATAGCACCAATTGCTCTTGCTACACCAAGATCATAGCCAAGAAGTCTTGCTGTATAAACTATAGCTAATATATTTACTGCCGGTCCTGAATACAAAAAAGCTATCGCCGGGCCAAGCCCTGCACCTCTTTTTCTTATCCCTGCAAATAGGGGAAGAATAGTACACGAACATACTGCAAGAATTGCTCCGGATACAGAAGCAACACTATAGGACAGCCATCTCTTTGCCTTTGGACCAAAGTACTTTAGAATTGCTCCTTTGGAAACAAAAACAGCTATAGCGCCTGCAATAAAAAATGCAGGTACGAGACAGGTAAGCACATGAACTGAAAGATATTCAAGAAGTGCATACCATCCATTTTTAATTGACTCGATAAGTACTTCCATATTAATCCAAACCCATTATTGTGATTTAGAAAAATTACATCAGCTCTTACAGAGATTTTTTCTGTTAATCTCATTTACTGTTATACGGTCTTTTTTTACAATTTCATCAAATTCTATTATTGAAAATACATTATTTAGCATCTGACTTATTCTTTTATCCAGCACAGGGTTTATACTGTAGTTAACCCACTTACCATCCTTTCTGTAAGTAACCAGACCGCTGTTTTCCAATAGCTTCAGGTGACTTGATATGGTAGGCTGGGATAAACCTATTATTTCTCTAATCTCACAGACACACAGGTCTTTTTTTTCATTTAGCAGATAAAGTATCTTGATCCTGTTTTCATCTGCCAGCGCTTTTAAAACTTTGGTTATATTTTTTAAAATATCCATTTTACCTCCATAACTTGTTACTAATTATAATTATATATTTAAATATGTCAATATGATTTACTCTCAGTATCATACATTGTTTTTAAAAAGATTTTTTGGTATTGAAAAAAGAAGACCATGAAGCCACTGTGATTATTTACAGCTGACACAGGCAGTAAAGCAATAAAGGCTTCAGCTGATATTTCTATTTAAGCATTCCGCTTACCACCAAATCGATGGCTTTTTCTTCTTCTAATCCCCGCGCCATAAGTGTCTCAATTTGTTTTTTACTAACCCTGCCTATTGCTGCCTCATGAGTAACTTTTGCCAGCTCATGAGTAACACTAACAATGGGAATAGCGCGTGCTTTTGCATTTCCCTGAATAACCTCTATACAATCAACATGACCTCTTGCATTTTCAGCAGAAGCAACCAGTTCATTTATTATCTCACTTTGCGCATTATCTTTAACCGCAACACGGCTTTTAATTAGTCCGCTAGAAGATTTACCAATGAGCCGGCCCGCTTCCTTAATTTTAATTCTATCGTCAGAATAACCATAAATTTTTACTGTCATTTCTAAGCTTGAGTTGTTTAAAATTTCTGAATCATAATCCAGATCAAAATATCCAACCCTTCCTTTAAGAAGAGAAAAATTTGTAACCAAACGGCTGTTATTTCCAACTCTTATTTTTGCTTTCGGTATAACTTCCACGCCGCCTTCAAAGCCATGAAAGTGAACTTCATTATATTCATAATAGGAATTATTGCCAATTTCTATATCAGCATTCATTTTGTGAACTACCCTTACAGCATTGGGGAAAACACAATGTGCGAGTAACTTAACCCCTGCATCATCTTCCACCCTTGCTTTAATATTTATCTCCTGGATGCCTTCTTTAGGCAATACCCCAAAGCAAAGATGCACAGGGTATTTAATTATTGCCCCTTTTCTAACAATTAAATGAATATCTACCCCTGAAGCTGTTTCCCTGGGTTTTAAATCCAAACCTTCAACTAAATGTTCGCCAATTACCTTATTCTGGTGAACTACCAGATGGGCAACTTTAGAGTTTTTAAAAGCCTCAGGACTTCCACCTGCCTCCGCATATGCATCCAGCATATATTTATAATCTTGTATCATTTTTTTTCTTTTATTTTTTCTTTATCTTTCTCCACTGAATAAAGGTGAGTAGGGCAAGGAATACATTTTTCTTTAAAATATTTACCCACCTCTTCAGGGGTGCCTTCTTCTACAATAAAGCCCGAGCACATAAGAGATGCCTTATCTGCAATTTCAGAAACCTCTTCTCTATGAGTAATTAAAAGCACAGTTGTGCCCTGCCTTCTTAGCTCTTTTATCATATTTATAATGTTATC